>JAFWDX010000405.1 GCA_017515945.1 Blautia sp.
CTTGTGACTGAACAGTTACGAGCGTATTAATACGCGGAACCCCGTGTAATTAAAGGCTCTGTATATATCGCGGTGACAAATTTCAAGAGGAGGGAATATAATGGAAAAAGATGCCATCTTTTTGCAGCGCAGGGAAATGAAGAAAAAGTGTCATGGAATCGTCAAAAGCCACTATATAGTCCTTGTCTTTCTGTCCCTGGTCCTGATCCTGTTCGGCACGGAATACAATTATACGACGGCTCTGCTCGGCAAGAACAGCGGGCTGCTGTCCCCGTCACTGACGGTGACCAAAAAGGATGAAAACGGCGAGGACGTTTCAAGCCACCGGTTGGGGATGAACGTCACGGAGCTCTACATGGATTTCCTGGGCGGAAAGCTGACCAGAAGCTCTGAGCCTGCGATCGAGTTATCCGGCAGGCTTAAGAAAAATATGCAGGTCCTTCAGCCTGACGAGGTGACTGACGGTGTGCTGGGAACCGTAGTCAATGCGGTTGGCTCCGGCAGGCTTCTGTCCGGCATCACCTGGACCCTGGGAGGGATCCTCCGCTCGGAAAAGGCGGCCGCTGTGGTCATTTCGGTGCTCACCCTTCTGGGTTATCTTCTGATCTTCATGTTTTTGAAGAATGTCTATTCAGCCGCGCTGTGCAGGGTTTTCCTGGCCAGCAGGATCTATAAGAGAGTGCAGTTCCTGGAGATCGGGTACATTCTGCGCGTGAAGCGGTGGATCAAGGCGTCATGGACCATGATGGTCATGTATACCTTTCAGCTGCTGTGGAGCCTTACGATCGTCGGCGGCGTGATCAAATTTTATTCGTATCAGTGCGTTTCCTACATCGTCGCGGAAAATCCGGATGTCGGAGCGCTGCAGGCCATCACGCTTTCCAGGCGGATGATGGACGGCCACAAGTGGGAGATGTTCAAATATCAGCTTTCGCTGATCGGCTGGTTTTTGCTGGGCGTCGTGACCTTTGGCTTTTCCGACATGTTCTACGGTGTGAGCTACCGGATCGCCTGTGAGACGGAGTTTTATGTGAAGGTCCGTGAGGACGCGATCCGCCGGGGTGTGGAGGGCATTGAAGTCCTGAACGACAGGTGGCTGTTTGAAAAGGCAGACCGGATTTCTCTTTATGAAGCATATTTTGACGTGGTGGATGAGATCACGATCCTGCATGAAGAGCGGATGGAGCTCACAGGCGCCCGCAAAATCGCGGCGGAATGGTTCGGCCTGTGGCTGGGCCGTCTGGAAGACAAGAAAAAGTATGATGACCTGGAGGGCCGCCGGGCCTCCATTGAGAATTATAAGGCAGCCATGCAGGGAGAAATGTATCCGTACTGGCTGAATCCCAGGTTCAAGGATGCGAGGAAGATTGGGAAACAGGGCCATTTTTCCTTTATCCGGAGCTATTCTGTCTGGACACTGATCCTCTTTTTCGTGATTTTTTCCTTTGTGGGCTGGGGCTGGGAGGTGCTCGTGCATCTGATGCAGACCGGCGAGTTTGCCAACAGGGGAACGCTGCACGGTCCCTGGCTGCCGATCTATGGCACCGGCGGGCTCATCGCCCTCATGCTCTGCAGCCGTTTTCGCAGAAAGCCTTTGGTGGAATTCATCGTGGCGACGATCCTGTGCGGCACGATCGAATATTTTGCCGCCTGGATGCTGGAGACGATCTATCATCAGAGATGGTGGTCCTATGACGGATATTTTCTCAACCTGCACGGCAGGATCTGTGCGGAAGGCCTGCTGGTATTTGGTGTAGCCTGCTGCGCGGTGGTCTATGGCATCGCCCCGGTGTTGGACTATTTTCTTTCCAGAATCAGTAAGAAGCTGCTGATCGGCATCAGTACGGCGCTTATTGTGATTTACGCAGTTGACTTTGTTTATTCCAGCGCAAATCCGAATACGGGCGAAGGGGCGACGGAGGCTGTGAAGCCGGCAGCTGCTGCGGAGGCAGAGGAGACGGAAGCGGAAACAGAGATGGAAGCGGAGAAAGAGGCGGAAGAGGAGAAAGAGGCGGAAGCGGAGAAAGAGGCGGAAGCGGAAACAGAGGCGGAAGAGGAGAAAGAGGCGGAAGCGAATACCGAGGCGGAAGCGGATACCGAGACGGAAACAGAGACATAACCAGGCGCAGGCTTCTTTCACCGCAATGAAAGTGTATCCGGTTTTGGCTGTTCAGCTTTTTTCTCACGTACCTGTAAAGGCACGCCTGCGGTGTCGCAGTAAATGCAAGGTGCTGACGGAATAGTTACCACATATTCAATATCAACTATGAGTCTACATGGAGGAAAATCAATGAATGACATGCAGCAGGAAATGAGAGAGGAGCTCCTGACCCACATAGTCCCCTTCTGGCTTTCGCTTAAGGACGAAGAAAACGGCGGTTTCTACGGATACAAGGGCTTTGACCTGACTCTGGATCCCATGGCCGTAAAGGGCTGCATCCTGAACAGCCGGATCCTCTGGTTCTTTTCAGAGGTATCCCGCCTGTGCGGCCGGCAGGACTGCCTGGAGGCAGCAGAACACGCCTTCCGCTTTATGCAGGCGCATTTCGTTGACCCGGAGTGCGGCGGCGTATATTGGTCAGTACGATATGACGGACAGCCCGAAGACGATTCCAAGCATACATACAATCAGGCCTTTGCAATCTATGGCCTGTCCGCGTATTACAGAGTGTCAAAGAATGAAGAAGCCCTTGAGCTGGCACTGCGGCTCTTTGACGTGATCGAGGGGCGCATGCGCGATGAGGGCGGCTATCTGGAGGCCTTTGACCGGCAGTTCCGGCCCGTTTCCAATGAGAAGCTCTCGGAGAACGGTGTGCTGGCCGAGCGGACCATGAACACCCTCCTGCATGTCATGGAGGCCTACACAGAGCTCTATCGTGTCAGCGGAAAGCCGGAGGTGAAAGCCTGCCTGGAAGAAATGCTGTCCATCATGCTTGAGAAGATCTTTATTCCCTCCAAAGGAAGACTCGGCGTGTTCTTTGACCATGACTACAACAGCCTGATCGACCTGTATTCCTACGGCCATGACATCGAAGCCGCATGGCTCACAGACCGTGCCGCCGAAGTCCTCGGCGATCCCGGATGGACGGAGCGGGTGAGCGTCATGACGAAAGTGCTGGAGGATTCCGTTTACGCGGAGGCGTATATGGCCGGGAATGCGCTGGAGAATTCCATTTACGGGGAGGCATATGTGGCTGGGAAGGAACCTGCGACCGCACAGACTCATTCACTCCCTGCCGAATGTGAAAACGGCGTAGTTCTCCCCACCCGTGTCTGGTGGGTCCAGGCTGAAGCTGTCAACGGCTTTTACAAAGCCTGGCAGAAACGCCCCGAAAAAACGGAATTTCTGGAGGCTGCCCGGGCTGTCTGGTCCTTTATCAAGGAATACCAGATCGACAGGAGAGAAGGATCCGAATGGTTTAACGAACTTGCTCCGGACGGCACACCGGATCCGGCCATGCCCATCGCAAACCCGTGGAAATGCCCGTATCATAACGGGCGGATGTGCATGGAGGTTTAGGGGACGGTTCCTCGTTTCACCATTCCTGGTGAAACGAGGAATCGTCCCTTTGTCTATCTCATTAATCATAATGCCCTTTGCATGAAAAAATCACCAGATTTTGTTTATCATCAAAATTGTAAGTTAATCGATTTACGTCATCGATTCTTCTGCTGCAGACTTTTTCGTATTTCAGTGGTTCTGGTTTTCCGATTCCTGTAAGAAGACCATTTCGGTCGATATCCTTAATCAGCTCATTGATACGAGCTACTACTTTTTTGTCCTGCCTGTGCCAGTCCATGTACTGTTCCCATGCAGTTGGAGTCCATGCGACAATTCTCTTCATTCATACTTCTCCAGATCATCGATTGATGTGATCACAAAACCTCCGGCTTCGGCCTCCTGTACAGATTTATGCAACATATTCAGGTAATCGGCTTTTCGCTGCTTTTCTGCCATTTCATATAATTCATTAAACGCAGACTCAGACATCATGATCACATTACGATTCTGAGGCCGGGGAATAATATAAATCTGACCTTCGGCAGCACGATCGCAATAGGTTTTGAAATTGTCTCTTACTTCTTTGGTTTTTGCTATAACCATTCTGATAACCTCTCAATACAAACAACAAATGCTGATGTATAAATATATGTACAGATATATGTACAATAATAACTCTTAATTCCGTTACTGTCAACTTTCATTTTGACGGATCAGATGAGTCAGGGGGACAAGTTTCCTCCTTATTTAATACTTGACAACTGTCAAAGATAATGATATACTGCGGAATAATCACTTTATCAATGTATCATATTAAAGTATCGGCGCAAACGATACAAAAGAAAGGAGTTCCATTTATGAAAAAGAAGACCTTCAGGAAAGTGCTTGGCCTGCTTCTCGCCGGAGCGTTGACCGTAAGCATGGCCGGTGTTGCCTTTGCAGAGGAAAATAATTCCGTCGCGATCGATGCGGAAGCCTTTGATGCCCTGGTAAGTGACGGACCGGTCGCTGAGGACGCAGTGATCGAGGCCAGCGAATGGGCATCCGCAGTCAAGAAAGCCGGCAAGCTCAGAGTCGGCGCGACCCGTACATCCTTCCTGTTCAGCCAGGAGGACGAGACAGACGGCAGCATCCGCGGCTTTGACGCCGGACTGTTCCAGCTGCTGGCCCGCTATATCCTCGGAGACGCAGGCGCCTTTGAACTGACACAGGTTACTTCCGATACACGTGAGTCCGTTCTGACCAGCGGCCAGGTGGATGCCGTTTTCGCAACCTATTCCATCACACCCGCCCGCGCGGAGATCATCTCCTTCGCAGGCCCGTATTATACCTCCCGTCAGGCCGTCATGGTAGCCCTGGGTAATACGGATATAGCTGGTGTGGACGATCTGGCCGGCAGGACCGTGGCGACCCAGTCCGGTTCCACAGGCCCGGACATCCTGGCCGAATATGCCCCCGAGGCGATCGTGCAGGAATTCACCGATGATAATACTGCCCGCACCGCTCTGGAACAGGGCCGCGTGGACGCCTATGTTACGGACTATACCCTGCTGCTCAATGCCATCGTGAAGAACCCCGACAAATATGAGATCGTCGGCGACAGCTTCGGACCGGAGGACAATTACGGCATTGGTCTGCCGAAGGATTCCGACGGCGTGGCATTTGTCAATGATTTCCTTAAAGCCGTTATCGAGGATGGCACCTGGGCAAAGCTCTGGCAGATCAGCCTTGGCGACAGAACAGGGATCGATACCGCACCTGAGGCTCCGGTAGTCGAATGAGTCACGGGGACAGGTTCCCTGACTCACATGTATGTGAGTCAGGGAACCCTGGGGTCTGGCCCTCCAAACATTCTGTGAACAGCGTTCATGGGCGAGTCACGGGGACAGGTTCCTTGACTCGCACATGCGTGTGAGTCAAGGAACC
>JAFWDX010000406.1 GCA_017515945.1 Blautia sp.
CCCAGATTCATATTTCTGCATAAATTTGTGGAAATATGGCAAAATATCCTGTATAATCCAAGTATGATCCTATAAAAATTCCCCATAGAAACTGAAAGGAGTGATCACCAAATGGGCAAATCTAACGTCTGGCGCGGCCTGTCCGCGATGATGGCCACACTTCTGACCACATCTTTAGTGGCAGGCACAGTGGTCAGTGACCACAGGACAGATATCGACAAGTTCCTCGGAACCACGAGCTCACGGATGGTAACAGATGGAACGGCGGATGTGGACGATCTGTACACGTATAAGTCGGACTATGCCAGCACCACGGAGCTTGTACAGGCCATCGCGGATGTCGGCGAGCGCATGAGCGAGGAGGGTACGGTCCTGCTCAAAAACAACGGCGCTCTGCCATTGACCGCGGAGGAAAAAGGCAAGGTTTCCCTGCTCGGTTTTTCCAGCTATTTCCCCGTGATGGGCGGAGACATGGGTTCTTCCCTGACGGCCAACAGCGGGACAGACGCGGATACGGTCGACTTTGTGCAGGCCCTCCTTGCCAAAGGATACGGGATCAATCTCAGCCTGCAGTCCCTGTATGAAGGCCTGAAAGAAAGCTTCAAAACAGAAGTCGAGAACTGGGGAAATGTGACGGTGTACTACAACATCACGGCTCCTAAGACCGACGCACAGTTTTCCAGCCGGGAGCCTTCCCAGGAGGCCATGAACACGGCGGATGCCGGGTGGAAGGACTCCATGAAGGATTACAACGTCATGCTGGTGACCATCGCCCGCAGCGCGGCGGAGAATGCCGGCTATACACCCGGCCAGGCAGGCGTGGACGCCTCCCAGGATCTGAACCAGACCGATCCGCTGGGCCTGTCCGACGATGAGCGGGATCTGATCCAGGCAGCCGTGGATGCGAAGGCAGACAATGGCGGCAAGGTGATCGTGCTCCTGAACAATGCGAGCGCCATGGAGGTGCAGGAGATCCAGGACAATGAGGGCGTGGATGCCATTCTTGAGATCGGCCTTCCCGGCGGCTACGGATTCTATGGTGTGGCGGATGTCCTGTCCGGAGACGTCAATCCTTCCGGTCATCTCACGGACACCTATGTGGTCTCAAACGCCAGTTCACCCGCGGTGGCCAATTACGGCGACCTGCAGTGGACAAATGCCCAGCCGGACAAGAACATCAACGATGCGATCGTGGAAGCAGAGGGCATTTATACCGGTTATAAATATTATGAAACCCGTTATGCGGATACCGTCCTCGGACAGGGTAAGGCAAACGACAGCGCCGGCAGCACGGACGGATCCTCCTGGGACTATGACAAGGAGGTCACCTATCCCTTCGGATACGGCCTGTCCTACACGACCTTTGAACAGAAGTTCGATTCCCTGGATGTGGATCTCGCAGCCAGAAAGGCAACCGCCACAGTCACCGTTACCAATACCGGCGACACGGCCGGCAAGGACGTAGTACAGCTGTATGTGTCCGTACCGTATACGGATTATGACAAAGAGCATGGCGTGGAGAAATCAGCCGTCTCACTGCTTGACTATGGCAAGACGCAGATCCTTGAGCCGGGCGCGAGCGAGACGATCACCATTGAGGCGGATCTGGACTATATGGCCAGCTGGGACAGCACGGCGGCAAATAACGCGGGAACCACCGGCTGCTATATCCTGGACGAGGGTGATTACTATTTCACACTCGGCAACGGCGCCCACGAGGCTGTAAACAACGCGCTGCTGGCACAGGGACAGAAGGTGGAAGGAAACGCCGACATGGTACAGACCTGGACCCTGGACGCCTTTGACAACACCACCTTTGCAACCAGCAAAAACGGAACCAACGTCGAAAACCAGCTGGCGGACATGGACATCAACTACTGGCTCCCGGATACGGCGGTATATCTCTCCCGTCAGGACTGGGCAGGCACATGGCCGGCTACGATCTCCGGACTGACAGCGACGGACGAGATGCTGGACATCCTGGACGCGGACGTATATGAGATCAGCCCCAAGGGCGATCCGTCCTCCGTCACATGGGGAGCCGTCAACGGTCTGACCCTCGCCAATCTCAAAGGCAACAGCGACAAGGATGATCCTGACTGGGATCTGCTGATGGACGAGATGAATCTCAGCGAAGCCCTGATCCGCACAGGCTTCGGCGGCACCAGCACGAAATCCATCGAGACCATTGCTTCCCCTGAGGCGATTCAGAACGACGGCCCCAACGGCCTGAATTCCTATCCTCTCGGTCAGTATGCCAACAAGGATACCTCCTCTGTGGATCCCTGCGCGGTTTCCGAAAATGATGCCAACCTGGGTTACAGAGCCGGCGTCATGACCAACGAGACGATCGTGGCCCAGACCTTCAACAAGGATCTGGCCAGGGAATACGGCGCTGTCATGGGCAACTATTCCCTGTGGGCGAACCAGGCCATCTGGTGGGGCGTCGGCATCAACCTTCACCGTGTGCCCTACAATGCCAGAAACCATGAGTATTTCTCCGAGGATCCTGTGCTCTCCGCGTTCCAGGGCGCTGCGGTCGTGGAGGGCGGCCAGGCATACGGCCTGATCACCGCGCCGAAGCATCTGGCCTTTAACGATACGGAGGTCAACCGGATCGGCGTGGCTGTGTTCATGACCGAGCAGAAGGCCCGTGAGGGAGAACTCAGAGCCTGCCAGGCCAGCATCGAGGATGCAGGCGCGCTGGGGCTCATGAGCGCCTACAACCGTGCCGGTCTCTACACAGACAACTCCCATACCGGCCTGATGAAAAACATTCTCCACGGAGAATGGGGCTTCTATGGCCTGATGAGCGAAGACTTTATCATGGATCCCAACTATGTGGCCCTTAAGGAAGCGGTCATGAACGGGATCACCATGTCCTGCAATACCGGCGACAACTCCATGGCCGCGGTCAGCGGGATGTATCCGTACTGGACAGAGGAAAATGTATCCCAGGATGAGGATCTGCTCCGTGCCCTCAAGCTGGCCATGAAGATGCAGAACTATGCGATCGCGAATTCCAATGCCATGGACGGCATGGACGCGACGGCACATCTCGAGTACGTCAAAACCTGGTATGACCAGCTGATCCAGGGCCTGCAGATCGGCTTCGGCATCCTCACGGCACTGGCGGTGCTGATGTATCTGCTGTCACTCAGGAAAAAGGCCTGACAGGAAGGGAGGTATCGGAAATGAAAAAAGGATTTGGGATTTTCACGACGATCTTGACGCTCGCTGCGACCATCGTCGGCCTTGTATATTACTATATCAACACCGGTACGAACAGCTTTGCCAGCCTTGGACGTGACCCGGTGATCTTCGGCTGCCTGGCCGGAGCGATCGCTGTCCTCCTGCTCTGGCTCCTGTTCGGCTCCAGCAAAAGACATATTCTGGATATCCTTCCGGTGGCGGCTCCGGTGCTGACGATCTATGCGGGCCTGACGCTGGTCAATTCCAGGATCAACGGCATCGCTTCGATCATGACCTTTACGAACAATGCCCAGAGCATGGCGGATCTGCGGAGCGCCATCATTGCGATCGCGGCGATCGTCATTGCCGCGGTGCTCGGGATGTTCAGCGCCTTCTTTGAGGTGAGAAAGGAAGGTTAAGCCGGGGATAAGGAATGACACAGGGGACGGTTCTCTGAGTCTGATGGGGTCAGGCCCTCCAAACATTCTGTGAACAGCGTTCACGGGTGAGTCACGGGGACAGGTTCCTTGACTCACACGCATGTGCGAGTCAAGGAACC
>JAFWDX010000407.1 GCA_017515945.1 Blautia sp.
CATGTTTAACATAATCACATATTTTTCTTTTCAATGCAAGCGTAATCGTGTAAAATATAAGAATAATGTTAAACTGTAAAGAAAACTGTGACTGAACAGTTACAAATAAAACCGGAAGGAGATCCAACATGAACGAAAGAGCATTACGTGCCCTGGAATTTGATAAGATCATAGAGCGTCTTGTGCAAAAGGCTTCTTCTCCCGCGGGAAAGGCCCTGTGCCGGGATCTGCAGCCGGTCTGTGACCTTGCGGCGATCCGTCTGATGCAGACGGAAACGGCAGACGCATTGCGTCGGCTTTTCCAGAAGGGTTCGCTTTCCTTCGCGGGAGCCAGAGATGTGGGAAGCTCTCTGAAGCGTCTGGAGGTGGGCAGCTCTCTGAGTATCCATGAGTTGTTGGAGATCTGCAGCCTTCTTGAGAATACAGGGCGGGTAAAAAGCTATTCCCGTTCCGATAAAGCTGAGGAACACGTGGATTCACTCACGGCCTTTTTTGATCAGCTCTCTCCTCTCACACCGCTGAGCGGAGAGATCCGGCGCTGTATCCTTTCGGAGGATGAGGTCAGCGATGATGCCAGCGCCGGTCTGCGCCAGGTTCGGCGTTCTATGAAGGTCGTCAATGACCGGATCCATACGCAGCTTACATCGATGCTGACGGGGAGTGCCAGGACTTATCTGCAGGATTCGATCATTACAACGCGCAACGGGCGTTACTGTATCCCGATCAAGGCAGAATACAAAAACCAGGTTCCGGGCATGATCCACGACCAGTCCTCCACGGGGTCCACGCTTTTTATCGAGCCTATGGCTGTTGTGCGGCTCAACAATGAGCTGCGGGAACTGGAGATGGATGAAAAGAAAGAGATCGAGGCGGTTCTCGCATCTCTGAGCGGTCAGGCTGCCGAAAATCTCGACGAGATCCGGCTGGATTATGAGACGATGGTGCAGCTTGACTTTATCTTTGCCAGGGCAGGACTGGCTCTGGACATGAATGCCAGTGAACCGATCTTTAATGATGAACATCGCATCCGTTTGCGTCAGGCCCGTCATCCGCTGCTGGAGCGCAAAAAAGCTGTGCCCGTGGATATCCGGCTCGGCGAGGATTTCGATCTGCTGATCGTCACGGGACCGAATACCGGCGGCAAGACCGTATCACTCAAGACAGTGGGACTGCTTACGATCATGGGACAGGCCGGACTCCACATCCCAGCCCTGGATCGTTCGGAGCTGTCAGTCTTCTCCGAGGTCTATGCGGACATCGGCGATGAGCAGAGCATCGAACAGTCCTTGAGCACATTTTCCTCCCACATGACCAATGTCGTCTCCTTTATCAATAAAGCCGACGAGGATTCACTGGTCCTGTTTGATGAGCTCGGTGCGGGAACAGATCCCACGGAGGGAGCCGCTCTGGCCATCGCGATCCTTTCCCATCTGCATGAGAGAGGGATCCGGACTATGGCCACGACCCATTACAGTGAGCTCAAGGTCTATGCCCTGTCGACTCCCGGTGTGGAAAATGCCTGCTGTGAATTCGATGTAGAGACACTACGTCCCACCTACAGGCTCCTCATCGGTGTACCAGGCAAAAGTAACGCCTTTGCCATCTCCTCACGTCTGGGACTGCCGGATGAGCTGATCGAGAAGGCCAAAGAGCAGATCAACGAGCAGGATGCCTCCTTTGAGGATATCCTGACATCCCTGGAGGATAACCGTGTCCGGGTTGAGAACGAGCGCCGCGAGCTGGAAGCCACCCGTGATGAGGTGGACAGCCTGAAAAAGGAACTGGAAGGCAGCAAAGAAAAACTGGATGAGCGTCGCGACAAAATCATCAGCCGGGCTAATGAAGAAGCAGCCAGGATCCTGAGAGAGGCAAAGGAATACGCGGATCAGACCATGAAAATGTTCCACAAGTTCCAGAAGGATCATGTGGATACAGCGGCCATGGAGCGGGAACGCGAGCAGCTCCGGCAAAGGGTGAAGCAGGCCCAGTCCGGGCAGACACTGGCAGCCGCTCCGAGAAAGCCCAAAAAGGAGCTTAAACCCGAGGATCTCAAACCCGGTGATATGGTGCATATCCTGAGCATGAATCTGAATGGAACGGTTTCCACCAGACCTGATTCCAAAGGATACCTGTTTGTACAGATGGGCATCATCCGTTCCAAGGTGCATATATCAGATCTGGAAGCGGTAGATGAAGAAGTGATCACTTCGGCTCAGATCAATAAAACCGGAGCCGGCAAGATCCGCTTGAGCAAATCCTCCCAGGTTTCATCCGAGATCAATCTGCTCGGCAAGACTGTAGACGAGGCGGTCAACGCGCTGGATAAATATCTCGATGATGCGTATCTGGCTCACCTTGATAACGTGAGGGTCGTACACGGAAAAGGAACCGGAGCCCTGCGAAAAGGCGTCCATGACTACCTGCGCAGGCAAAAAAGAGTCGCTTCCTTCAGACTTGGAGAATTTGGCGAAGGAGATTCCGGGGTAACGATTGTAAAATTCAGAAAATGATGTTATAATATATGGGGAGGGAGGGAAAAATATGGCTGCAAAACAAAAAATTCTGATTGTAGAGGATGAGCAGACAATTGCAGAGCTTATCCAGCTGCACTTGTCCAAAGAATGCTATGATGTAAAGATCGTGCCGGATGGAGAGCAGGCACTCCAGGAGTTTCACCTTTTCCATCCAAATCTCATTCTGCTGGATCTGATGCTACCCGGTATGGATGGCTATCAGGTGTGCCGCGAGATCCGGCATTTTTCAGATATCCCGATCATTATGATTTCCGCCAAGGACGAGACCTTTGACAAAGTCCTCGGACTGGAGCTGGGCGCAGATGATTATATTATCAAGCCATTTGAACCCAAGGAACTGGTCGCCCGTGTACGGGCTGTACTGCGTCGTTTTCAGATCCGGCCGAATACAGCCTCCAACGGAGAAAAATGCGTTACCTACACTGACCTGACGATCAACCTGACCAATTATTCCGTAACCTATTACGACCAGCCGGTAGAAATGCCGCCTAAGGAACTTGAGCTCCTTTATTTCCTGGCTTCATCGCCAAATCAGGTTTTTACCCGCGAACAGCTCCTTGATCATATCTGGGGATATGAGTATATGGGAGATACAAGAACCGTCGATGTGCATATCAAAAGACTGAGAGGAAAGATCAAAGATCACCAGGACTGGGCTCTTGCCACTGTCTGGGGGATCGGATACAAATTTGAAGTAAAAGGCAAACCGTAGAATTGAGGCCAGACCCTTTGAAGATATGACAACGTTACCGTCGTCATATTCCCTTAAAAGAGTCTGACCCCTTTTTTATGTCTTCGCAACTGTTCTGTCACGAAATTCTGTAACTGTTCAGTCACAAGTTCCTTCACAGTTACGAGGCC
>JAFWDX010000408.1 GCA_017515945.1 Blautia sp.
CGCAGTAAATGCGAGGTGCTGACTGAACAGTTACCATAATTCATAAAAGCCGCCGGGCCCGGCCTGGTATACCAGGGGGCCCGGCGTCCAAACTACGTTTACTCGCCGATCAGCCAGTTGTACATCTCTTCGTACTGGCTGGCTGAATTATGCCACGAGAAATCCGCAGCCATAGCGCGGTCGACGATCTTATTCCAGTCACGTTTGCGGTCATAATAAATACGCTCCGCATAACGGATCACGCCCAGCATCTCATGGGCGTTGTAATTGGTAAAGCTGAAGCCTGTGCCGGTGCCGCTGAACTCATTGTAGGGCTCCACGGTATCCTTGAGGCCGCCTGTCTCACGCACGATGGGCAGCGTCCCGTAACGCAGGCTCATGAGCTGGCTCAGGCCGCAGGGCTCGAACAGAGACGGCATCAGGAACACATCCGAAGCCGCATAGATCTTGTGGGACAGCGGTTCATCGTAGTAGATCTGGGCTGAGACGCGGCCATGATATTTCCAGTCAAAGTGACGGAACATGTTCTCATACCGTTCCTCACCTGTCCCGAGCACTACGATCTGTACGGCATCCTGGCAGAGCTCATCCATGATATATGCGATCAGGTCAAAGCCCTTCTGATCGGTCAGCCTGGAGACCATGCCGATCATCATGGCCTTTGGATCCTCCTCCAGTCCTAGGTCCTTCTGGAGCTGAAGCTTGTTTTTGACTTTTTCCTTGCGGAACGTAACGGCGTTGTAACGGGCGGCGATGTATGGATCTGTCTCCGGGTTGAACTCATCGTAATCGATTCCGTTGACGATGCCGCGCAGGCTGTTGGTCCTGGCCCTGAGCAGGCCGTCCAGACCCTCGCCGTAGAACGGTGTCTTGATCTCCTCTGCATAGGTGTTGCTGACAGTGGTGATGGCATCGGCAAATACGATGCCGCCCTTCAGGAAGTTGGCGTCTTTGTAAGCCTCCAGCTTGTCCGGTGTAAAATAATAATCGGACAGGCCTGTGATGCCCTGAACTGTTTTGACATCCCATTGACCCTGGAATTTGAGGTTGTGGATGGTCATGATCGTCTTGATCCCCCAGAAGAACGGATTCTGCTGGAAGGTGTCATGCAGATAAACCGGAACCAGGCCGGTCTGCCAGTCATGACAGTGGATGATCTGCGGCTGGAAGCCGATCACCGGCAGCACGGAAAGCACAGCCTTGGAGAAGAAGGCAAATTTCTCAAGATCCCACGGCGCGCTGTCGTAAGGATGAGGACCGCTGAAATAGTACTCATTGTCGATGAAGTAGAACTGGATCCCCTCATACTCCATCTGCATGATCCCCACGTAGCAGTTTTTATATCCAAGATCCATATAAAAATGTGTGATATATTCCATCTTGTCCTTCCACTCCTGCTTCATGCAGGCGTATTTGGGCAGGATCACACGAACATCAAAATAGTTTTTGTCAAAGCACTTGGGCAGAGACCCGGCTACATCTGCGAGGCCGCCAGTCTTAATAAAGGGAACTGCTTCGGATGTGGCATACAAAATCTTTTTCATTCGAAAACCCTCCTTGCCGTTACGGTATAAGATGGTTTTATTATATAGTAAAAATCATTTGTTGGAAAGTGCTATTTTGTATTCCATCGTCAATTTATCGCTAATCTGTGCAATAAATTCCGAATTTGTCGGTCTCCCTTTTTTCATATTGAATTCGCTCC
>JAFWDX010000409.1 GCA_017515945.1 Blautia sp.
AAGAATGGATTATAATACTCTCATGGTTAGACAAAAGAGTCATTTTATTACGGACTTTTGCCCTGTAGAACGTATAATATTTAAAAGGAGGTTTCAAACATGAAAAGAACAATGGTTCTGGGACTTGCTGCTCTGACGGCGATGACCATGGGCGTATGCGTTCACGCTGAGGACGTATTCGGACCGAACAACGGCGGCGAGCCCATCGAGATCTGGCACTATTTCGAGGGTGAGGCGGATGCCCTCAACGCCCTGTGCAAGACGTACAACGAGCAGCAGAGCGATGTCTACATCACTGCTACTTATGTCTCCCGTGAGGAGCTGATGAAGCAGTACACTATCGGCGCGGTTTCCGGTGAGCTGCCGGATATCGGCATGGTCGATTCTCCGGATATGGCTTCCTACATCTCCCTTGGCGTGTTCGACGACATTCAGGCCGAGCTCGACGAGTGGGGTCAGCTGGAAAACTTCTACGAAGGCCCGCTGAACAGCTGCCGTGATTCCGAGGGTCATCTCCATGGCCTTCCCAACAACTCCAACTGCCTGGCGATCCTGTGCAACATGGATATGCTCAAAGCAGCCGGCATCGAAAAAGCTCCCGAGACCATGGACGAGTTCCTGGCTGCCTGCGAAGCCTGCACCAATCCCGATGAGGGCGTTTACGGCTTCGCGATGTGCGCCGTCTCCAACGAGGAAGGCACCTTCCAGTTCATCCCGTGGCTGTACAGCACAGGCGGTACCGTAGCCGATATCGACAGCCCCGAGAGCATCGAGGCCTTCCAGATCATCGGCGACCTGGTTCAGAATGGCTGGATGAGCAAAGAGGCCGTCAACTGGGGTCAGGGCGATGCCCTCAATGCATGGGCAGCTGAGAAAGCCGCCATGCTCGAGTCCGGCACATGGCAGATCGCGCAGAACCTCGACGATTCCATCAAGGATACTGTCACCTGGGAATATGCTTATGTTCCGATGCCCAAGAGCGCCAACGGCGCCCAGGCTTCCGTCATCGGCGGTGAGAACTTCGGTGTCTGCACCGGCGCTGCCAACAGAGAAGCCTGCATCGACTTCCTTGAGTTCATGATGACTGCCGAGAACAACGCTGACTGGTGCGAAAAGGCCGGCAAGCTTCCGGTCCGCGGCGACGCCGTTGATCTGAAGGATTTCTGGACCGCTGACGAGCGCTATGCCGTATTCAACGATTCCATGAACTTTGCCGTACCGAGAGGCCCGCATCCGCAGTGGCCCACCATCTCCGAGGCTCTTTACACCGCAGAGCAGGCTGTTATCCTTGGCGAGAAGGATGCCGCAACCGCAGCAGCAGATGCCGCGGCCGTCATCGATCCCCTCCTGGAGGAGACTCCGCTTCCGTAAGGGAGAACAGCAGAAATGAAAGCTTGACATGAACGGGGCTGGTGTCTATATGGCACCAGCCCTTTTTTTTAAATAAAACCACACAGAGAACCGTCCCCTGTGTGCACCGCGTGTGTCTTAAGTTCTCGAGGAGGTAATGATATGAAAATCGCGACAAAGAAAAAGCTGGAAGGCTATCTCTTCGTCCTTCCGGGTTTTCTTTATATCCTGCTCATTCTGGGCTATCCGCTGATCTACAACATCGTCCTGGCGCTGCGCAACGTCAATGTCAAGACCTTTGCGGCTCACACGGATGTGTTTGTCGGCATCCAGAATTTTAAAGTTCTCTTTGCGGATCCCACCTTCCGCAAGATCTTCGGAAATACACTGGTCTTCACCTTCGGGTGCCTGTTCTTCCAGTTTACCATCGGCTTCATATTCGCCCTTTTCTTCTCGCAGAAATTCACCCTCTCCGGGCCGATCCGCGGTCTGGTGCTGGTCGCTTATATGATGCCCATGTCGGTCACCGCGCTGCTGGGCAAAAACATGTTCGACGTATCCAGCGGCGTCTTCAACGACCTGCTGATGAAACTGCATCTCATACAAAGCCCTGTGGAATGGCTGCTAAAGGGCAATACCGCCATGGCAGCCGTCATATTCATGAACTGCTGGGTCGGCATACCATTCAACATGCTCCTGCTGACCTCCGGCCTGACCGGGATCTCCCAGGACATTTACGAGAGCGCGGAAGTGGACGGCGCCAACAAGATCCAGAAATTCCTGCACATCACCCTGCCGCTGGTACGTCCGGCTATCGTGGCGGTGCTGATGCTCGGCTTCATCTACACCTTCAAAGCCTTCGATCTGCAGTTCGTCATGACCAGCGGCGGCCCGCTCAACGCCACCGACGTGCTGGGAACCTATTCTTACCAGCTCTCATTCACGCAGTATGAATTCTCCAAAGGCTCAGCCTCGGCGATCGTGCTGTTCTGCTGCCTGTTCATCGTCGGCCTGTTTTACCTGAGAATGATCGCAAAGGAGGATGACTGATATGAATGAAAAGATCCGTTTCCGCTCCTCAAAGGAGAAGCGCAAAAATCTGATCCTCTCTCTGATCGCCCTGCTGATCGCGATCCTGTTCCTGTTTCCGTTGTATTGGCTGATCTGCATGTCGTTCAAATCCGACGCGGAGTCCTTCGGCAAAATTGTCACCTACTATCCGCACAACTTCACGGTATCCCCGTGGCTGGAGAACTTCAGAGACAAAGACTTCGTCATGTCTCTGCGCAACAGCTTCGTCATCGCGTTCTGCTCCATGTGCATCTCGATGGTCTTTGGCGTGACGGCCGCCTATGGAATGGGCCGCTACAAAATCCCAGGCCATAAGGGTTTTATGCTCAGCTTCCTGATCACTCAGATGCTTCCGGCTTCGCTGACCCTGACCCCGATGTATCTGATCTTCTCCAGGCTTAACCTCCTGGGCACCTTCATCGGGCCGGCCCTGGCCATCGCATCCGGCACCGTGCCCTTTATCGTGGTCACGCTGCGGCCGTACTTCAAAAGCGTACCCACGGCTCTGGACGACGCGGCCAGGATCGACGGATGCAACGTCTTCCAGGCGTTCTTCCGGATCATGATTCCCGCTATCAAGACCGGTATCATTACCTGCCTCGTCATCTCCTTCCTCAATGGCTGGAATGACTTGGCTTACTCCATGACATTTAATGTTAAACCGGAAATGCGCCCGCTGACCGCCAATATCTACCGCTTCCAGAACAAATACGGGACGAAATGGAACTGCATCATGGCTTATGGCGCGATCCTGGCCATGCCCGTTGTGATTCTCTTTGTATTCCTGCAGAAGTACATCGTCGGCGGACTCACCGCTGGCGCGGTTAAGGAATAAGGGATATACGGTGAGTCAGGGGGACAGGTTCCTTGACTCATCCGGTCGGATGAGTCAAGGTCCTGACTTACCCTGAACGCTGCTTATAGAATGTTGAAAGGCC
>JAFWDX010000410.1 GCA_017515945.1 Blautia sp.
GAAACCGTGATGAAGGTGGTCACTCATGCTTAGGGACGGGGTTGGCTTCAGCAAGGTTATTATCTGTTGCAGCCGTGTCGACCTCCGGAAAGGGATAGATGGGCTTTCCACCTACATACTCCTGAACTATGGGCTGAATACGCTGGAAAAAGGAACACTGTTTCTCTTCAGAGGAGCGAAAACAGATCGATGCCGTGGCCTTATTTTCGAAGGCGATGGTTATGTGGTCCTCACTAAACGGCTGGCGCCAGGAAACCATTTCCAATGGCCTAAGACCGCTGATGAAGCAAGGCAGCTTACACCTGATCAGTTTAAACGCCTGATGGAAGGATTCACCATAGAAGGAACCATCCGTGAAGTCTTTCCAAAACTGAATTGTGAAAATTGAATACAGTCCACCCGCATAAGTCATTTCCTGCTATACTTGTTACGGTAGCCCTGGGGTATGTGACATATATTTAATCAAAATGTCACATACCCCTATTGACATGTAACATAGTATGTGATATAATTAATTTATAAATGTAACGAGGTGCAGAAAAATGGCTATTATTAAACAGTACCACGCAGATACGGACACTACTTACGTTTACTCCTCCGAGTATTATTGGGATCCGGAGAAGAAGCAGTCACGCTCAAAAAGGCGCGTTATCGGTAAGATCGATCCGAAAACAGGCGAAATTGTTCCTACCGGAAAAAGAAATGGACGTCCAAAGAAATCCGTTCAGGAAAATCCGGTTTCTGATTCCGTACAATCAGAAGAGCCATCTGGTGAAAGGCAGGCCTCCGATCAGAAAGACCAGATCATACGGGAACTGCAGCTTTCTTTGAGCCAGAAGGAAGAACGTATCCGTGCTCTTGAAAGGCTAAACAGCCAGTATGCTGCGCAGTTGTCAAAAATCCGCGGGCAGCTTGCGGCCTGCATCGATTTAATAGCTGCTGTGCAATAATTCTGCGAGGTAACGAAAATGGTGGACAGACTGATCGAACTCTGTGAATCTGCAAAGAAAATGACGCATGGGGAGCTTCTCCGCACGTTTTTAAATCTTGCCGCGGAGCTCTCTGATACACTCTCCTCCTGCGAAGAGCAGGAAAGAATATATAAGGAGATGACCCTGCAGTACGGCCAGATGAAGGACGAACTGGAAGGGACAAAGCGTGACCTGGCAAGCAAGATCAAACTAATTGAAAAGCTTAATGATCAGCTTCACATGTCCAAAAACGATCAGTTTGGCCGCCGTTCCGAAAAGATGGGCGATGCGGTTGCTTCCGCCATGAATGGGAACAACCAGGTACAGGATCCTGTTGCAGAAGATGCACAGGAACCGGAGGATAGCAGCGAGCCCACCCCTGTTGTAGCTGGCGCAGGCCTGTTCGGCTCTGGCGGAAAGAAAAAATCCGGAGGAAAAGGCAAAACAGCCGGAAAAGGAAAACGTTCCTCAGGAAAGCGAAATAAAGACCTTGAAGGACTGCCAACTGTTAAGGACTTTGTATATGACGCAGAGGAACTTGAACGCCTTTATGGTCTGGGCTGGTATATCAGAGGGTGGTCTGTTACCCGTTCCTATGAGACCGTGAAGGCTCCCCTTTTTGTCAAAGAGACATACCGTCCGGTCCTTGCGGTCGGAACGGATCACATGGTCGTCCGGATCCCTAATGGGAATCCTCTTCTGAGGGGATCTCTTGTATCGGCTTCCATTGCTTCCGCGATCATGTACAATCTGACCTGCCTGGGGCTGCCTTTTTACAGGCAGTCACAGGATCTTGCCAGAGATGGCGTCGACATCTCCAGGCAGACCATGTCGTACTGGACCATAAACCTGAGCATGGTATATCTGTACCCTGTATATGAAATGTTATGCGGCCAGGTACGTATACACAGCTATAACCAGGTGGATGAAACCCACTGGACCGTCATAAAAGATGGCCGCAGGGCAGGATCTGTCAGCTATATCTGGACGCATGCCACGAGCGAGCTGCTTGAGGTTCCGCCGGTTGTTGTATACTGCTATGAACTCACGCGTGGTACAGACCATCTGCGCCATTTTTATGGAAACCGGTTCAGGGGAACCATAACCAGCGATGGTTATGTGGCCTATCCTGTATTTGAGTCTGAATCAGACGGTGACGTAACAGTTTCCGGCTGCTTTGCTCACTGCAGAAGGTATTTCTGGTATGCGCTGTTTATCCAGAATGTGACCGGCCTGAATATGGAACAGGTTGAAAACCTCCCGGAAGTCAGGGCTCTTTCCCTGATCGGTGAAATATATCAGGAGGATGAACCACTGAAAGAAGTGACTGCACAGGAAAGGGCAGAGGCAAGGGATAAGTCTGTCCGAAAGAAGGTAGATGCCTTCTTCATGTTCATTGATTCTCTGGATATTCAGAATCCCGCCTACAGCGATAAACTTGTGCAGGCAATCACCTATACACGGAATCAGAAGGAAAGACTCGTAAAGTTCCTGGATGATCCGAACATACCACTTGATAGCCTGAATGTAGAACGCAAAATCCGTCCGGTTTCAACGGTCAGGCGGAACAGCCTGTTTTCGTATTCTACAAGAGGGGCGGAATCCTTTACCATAATCATGAGCCTCGTGGAAACCGCAAAAGCAAACGGAGCACACCCTTATTATTACCTGAAGTATCTCCTTGAGACTATGCCGGAATATGTCAACCGCCCCAGGACCGGAACTGTTGAGGAGCGACTGTTCCCCTGGTCTGAAGAATACAGAACCTACGAAAAGAAGGAGATCCGGAGGGCTATACGGTTATGCTCAGAAGATACCACAGCTGATCAGCCGACAACTTCTGAGATCAAGGCGCAGCTCCGGCAAAAAGAGAAAAGTGCCTGAATAGCTGGATGAAATGTCCCTGATGGCTGCGGGCCAGGTGCCGATCTATCGGTACCTGGCATATCGGTCGTGCTGCCAGCAATGAGAAGTGCAGCTACAAAAAATGATATCATTTTTTGTAGACCTGTTATAAAGGCCATGTGCAAACTCATAACCAATTTGCAAGAGTATAGCACATGATGTCACACTTTATAAGGTATATACTATTTGACGCTTACAGACAACGTGCCGTCACAAAACATCCCCGAAAAACCAGGCTCGTTACATAGGAAAACTGCCATATTTAATGATATTATTATTATCATCCTGTGCCCTGGCAATTAA
>JAFWDX010000411.1 GCA_017515945.1 Blautia sp.
AAGATATCTATACCTCCATTCATGACGGCATCCACATTGCCGGTCTCTTCATTTGTGCGCAGATCCTTGACCATCTTGTAAGGCTGCATGACATAAGAACGGATCTGGTTGCCCCAGGCAATATCCGTGACTTCACCGCGGATACCGGAAAGCTTCTCCTCCGCCTCCTGCTGCTTGAGCATATAAAGCTTGGCCTTGAGCATCTGCATGGCCTTGTCCTTGTTCATATGCTGGGAACGCTCATTCTGGCACTGAACCACGATCCCTGTGGGAAAGTGTGTGATCCGGATCGCGGATGAGGTCTTGTTGATATGCTGGCCGCCGGCGCCGCTGCTGCGGTAGGTATCGACACGGATATCCTCGTCATTGATCTCCACGTCCAGGTCCTTTTCGATGTCGGGCATGACATCACAGGATACAAAAGAGGTCTGCCTCTTGCCCGCCGCGTTAAAGGGCGATATCCTCACCAGGCGGTGAACGCCTTTTTCAGACTTGAGCAGGCCGTATGCATTTTCACCGTTGACCTGGAAGGTCACGGACTTGATCCCTGCCTCGTCTCCGTCCAGATAGTCCAGGACCTCCATGGAAAAGCCCTTGCGCTCCACCCACCGGGTGTACATCCGGTACAGCATGGCACACCAGTCGCACGCTTCCGTGCCTCCGGCGCCGGCATTGAGCTTGAGAATGGCATTCTCGCTGTCATACTCACCGGACAGCAGAGTTTTTACCCGGATATTGTCAAAGTCTGTCCTGAAGTCGTCAAGCATCTGTTCGATCTCAGGGATCAGATCCGGGTCATTCTCCTCATAGCCCATTTCGATCATGGTCTGAATGTCATCCATCTGGGTGACCAGCCTCTGATATGTCTCAAGGTCATCCTTCATGCCCTTGAGTTCTTTCATTTTCTTCTGGGATCCTTCCGTATCGTCCCAGAAGCCGGGAGCTTCCATCTCCCGCTCGAGTTCTTCGATCCGCTGTTCTTTTACAGCGAGGTCAAAGTGAATCCCTCACTTCCACTAATGGTTCTGTGTAAGTCGCAAGAATTGTCTTGAACTGATCTAACTCAACCACAGCTTCACCTTCTTTCTGAAAAATTTAGGCAGCCTGCCGGTCGCTGCCGGCGGGCTGCCCATAGTATACATGATTTTGAAGTCGGAAACAACTTATTTTTGCGTAACTGTTCAGTCACAGGCTCCTTCACAGTTACCTTTTTTTACTGAATTGTCCGGACAGATCGTTCCTCCGCCCACAACCAGATCTCCGTCGTACAGAACCACCGCCTGTCCGGGCGTGATGGCCCGCTGAGGCTCATCAAAAACAACCCTCACACGGCCGTCCTCCAGGACTTCGGCAGTCGCGGGAGCCTCTTTGGCCCTGTAGCGGGGTCTGGCACAAACATGCACAGGTCCGGCCGGTGCTTCATAAGCGATCCAGTTGAAATCCTCTGCGACCAGTTCCCTGGAGAAGAGTTTTTCCTCCGGGGAGAGGATCACCGTGTTTTTTTCCGGATCCTTGCCGCAGACATAGAGCGGCGCCGGCAGAGAAAGCCCGAGGCCGCGCCTCTGGCCGATCGTATAACGGATCTGGCCCTTATGCCGTCCCAGGACATGACCCTGCTGATCTGTAAAATCGCCCTCCGGCCATTTTTTTCCGGTCCTGCGTTCAATAAAGGCTGCATAGTCGCCGTCGGGCACAAAGCAGATATCCTGACTGTCATGCTTACGCGCATTGACAAATCCTGATCCGGCCGCAATCCGGCGGATCTCTTCCTTGTCCTCATACTCCCCAAGCGGGAAACAGGCGTGGGCAAGCAGCTCCTGAGTCATGAAATAGAGAACATAGCTCTGGTCCTTGGCTTTGTTGCGTGCTTTTTTCAGGAGCCATCTCTCCCGGACCGGATCATACTCCACCCGGGCATAATGCCCGGTCACAAAAATCTGACAGTCGAGGATCTCCATCCTGGAATACAGGCTGTCAAATTTCAGGAAGCGGTTGCAGTCAATACAGGGGTTCGGTGTCTCTCCTCTCTCGTAAGAGCGTACGAACCGGTCAATGACCTTTTCCGAAAAGCAGTCCTTCAGACCGATCACATAATGAGGGATCCCCATCGTATAACAGACCTGACGGGCATCCTCCACGTCGTCAAGCGAACAGCAGGTATGCCCCTTATCCAGCCCGATCTGTTCATTGTCATACAGCTTCATGGTCACACCGACACACTCGCAGCCCATCTGCTGCATCCGCAACGCGGCGACGGAGCTGTCCACACCGCCGCTCATGGCTATGAGAGCTCTGGACGGCGTATGCATCATCAGGCGTTAACCCCCGCGGCACCCTTTCTGCCATGGCACTGCTTGAATTTCTTACCGCTGCCGCACGGACACGGATCGTTGGGATATACCTTGATCTCCTTACGCTGGACCGGCTTACGTGAAACCGTATCGTCCTTGTTGGTGCCGGTGACCTTCGCCACCTGCTCACGCTCCATCTTCTGCTCGACACGTACGTGATACAGCATCCGGACCGTATCCTCCTGGATGGCGTCGGTCATGCCGTTGAACATGTCAAAGGCCATCATCTTGTATTCGACCACCGGATCACGCTGGCCGTAAGCAGTCAGGCCGATACCCTGGCGCAGGATCTCCATGTCGTCGATGTGATCCATCCATTTGCTGTCGATGGCACGCAGCAGAACGACGCGCTCGAGCTCTCTGAGCTCCTCCACCTCCGGGAATTCTGCCTCTTTTGCCTCGTACAGCGCGATGGCTTCTGCCTTCAGGATCTCCTTCATCTCGTTCTTTCTGTGTCCCTCCACCTTTTCTCTGGTGATGGGCTGTACAGGAATGATCGGACGCAGGACGGAATTGATCTCGTCAAGATCCCAGTCAGCGGCGTCAAGCTCGTCAGGCAGGCACATATCCACCGTATTGTCGATGATATCGTTGATCATCTTCATGACAGTCGGGCGCATGCTCTCTCCGTCGAGCACCTGGCGGCGTTCCTTATAGATGATCTCGCGCTGCTCATTATTGACCTGGTCGTAATCCAGCAGGATTTTGCGGATACCGAAGTTGATGAACTCAATCTTCTCCTGTGCTTTCTGGATGGCATTGGAGAGCATCTTGTGCTCGATCTGTTCATTCTCTGCCACACCAAGGGATGTAAAGACCTTCATCAGACGTTCGGAACCGAACAGGCGCATCAGGTCATCCTCAAGGGAGATATAGAATCTGGATTCACCGGGATCGCCCTGACGACCGGAACGTCCGCGCAGCTGATTGTCGATACGTCTGGACTCATGGCGCTCGGTGCCGATGATCTTTAAGCCGCCGGCGGCACGGGCCACGTCGTCGAGCTGGATATCGGTACCACGGCCCGCCATATTGGTGGCGATGGTCACCGCATCCGCCTGACCGGCCTGAGCCACGATCTCTGCTTCAAGCTCATGGAACTTGGCATTCAGTACGTTGTGCGGGATCCCTTCCCTCTTGAGCATCCGGCTGATCAGCTCGGAGGTCTCGATCGTGATCGTACCTACCAGTACAGGCTGATGGCGGGCATGGGCTTCCTTGACTGCCTCCACGACCGCATTGAATTTCTCTTTTTTGGTCATGTAGACTGCGTCTTCCAGGTCTATACGCTGTACCGGCTTGTTGGTCGGGATCTCCACCACGTCCATGAAGTAAATGTCGCGGAACTCCTTCTCCTCGGTCAGAGCCGTACCGGTCATACCGCCTTTTTTGTCATACTTGTTGAAGAAATTCTGGAAGGTGATGGTTGCCAGGGTCTTGCTCTCGCGTTTGACCTTGACATGCTCCTTGGCCTCAATAGCCTGGTGCAGGCCGTCGGAATAGCGGCGGCCCGGCATGATACGGCCAGTAAACTCATCGACGATCAGGATCTCGTCATCCTTTACGACATAATCCTGATCCTTGTGCATCAGGTTATGGGCACGCAGAGCCAGGATAATATTATGCTGGATCTCCAGATTCTCCGGATCAGAAAGGTTGCTGATACTGAAAAACTTCTCAACCTTTTTGACGCCGCGCTCGGTCAGGTTTACGATCTTGTCCTTTTCATTCACGACGAAATCGCCGGTCTCCACGACCTCCTCACCCATGATGGCGGCCATCTTGGTCATCTCATGGCTGGCTTCGCCGCGCTCGAGCTGCTGGGCCAGGATATCACAGACCTCGTAGAGTTTGGTGGACTTGCCACTCTGGCCGGAGATGATCAGCGGCGTACGGGCCTCATCGATAAGTACAGAGTCCACCTCATCGATGATGCAGTAATGAAGTTCTCTCTGGACGAGCTGCTCCTTATATATGACCATATTGTCACGAAGGTAGTCAAAGCCGTCCTCGTTGTTGGTCACATAGGTAATATCACAGTTATAGGCGGCGCGGCGCTCATCTGGCTTCATGTCGTTCAGTACGACGCCGACGGTCAGTCCCAGAAACTCGTGGATCTTGCCCATCCACTCTGCGTCACGTTTGGCCAGATAATCATTGACCGTAACGATATGCACGCCTCTGCCCTCAAGGGCATTGAGGTAAGCCGGCAGAGTAGACACAAGGGTCTTTCCTTCACCGGTCTTCATCTCGGCAATACGGCCCTGATGCAGGATGATACCGCCGATGAGCTGTACACGGAAATGCTTCAGGCCGATCGTACGTACAGCAGCCTCACGGACTGTGGCAAACGCATCCACCAGCAGGTCGTCCAGCGTCTCACCCTGAGCAAGCCGTTCCTTGAACTGGCGGGTACGGTCACGCAGCTCTTCATCCGTGAGCTTCTGCATCTCCGGATCCAGAGCTTCGATCCTTTCCACGAGAGGCATGATGCGCTTGACCTCACGTTCTGAATGAGTACCGAAGAACTTCTCAAATAAATTCATAGATCAAACTCCTTTTATTGTCAGGCTGTTTCAGATTTGCTGACATATTCTGCTTTATTCTAACACTTTGCCTTCTTTCCTGCAAGGTAATTTATTTTTTGAATGTGAGATGAGTCAAGGAACCTGTCCCCGTGACTCACCCATGAACGCTGTTCACAGAATGTTTGGAGGGCCTGACCCCA
>JAFWDX010000412.1 GCA_017515945.1 Blautia sp.
AGTGCGAGTCAAGGAACCTGTCCCCCTGACTCATAGTCCGGCGTTCGGTTGCGGGATGAGCCAGGGAACTTGTCCCTTGACTCATCCTGGATGAGTCAAGGGACCTGTCCCTCTGACTCATTCGTCCTGGATCAGTTCCCCCATGACCTGGAACAGCTGTTCAGCCTGTACAGGCTTGCACAGATGGGCATTCATCCCTGCCTGCAGGGAGTACTTGATATCTTCGTCAAAGGCATTGGCTGTCAGCGCAATGATGGGAATCTGTCTGGCATCTGCTCTGTCAAGGGCGCGGATGGCTTTAGCCGCCTCCAGACCATTCATTTCCGGCATGCGTACATCCATCAGAACAGCGGAGTATTCCCCTTCGGAACTGTTCCGGAACATTTCCACGGCGAGCCTGCCGTTCTGTGCATGATCAGCTTTGATGTTCTCCATGGACAGAATATCCATCAGGATTTCCGCATTGATCGCTATATCCTCGGCAAGCAGAATACGCCTTCCCGCCAGCTCGGCCTTTCCTCTCTCCTGCGTCCTGGTAATATGGTTACGCCGAACGATCCGCTCGAATTCATCGACGACATTTGCCGGAAAGAGAGGCTTGACGAGGAAGCTGTCCACACCGACACGTTCGGCGTCTTCCGCAATATAGTCATAGTTGTACGCTGTCAGGATAACAACGGTGATCGCGTTCCCGTATTTGGCTTTGATCTTTTCAGTGGCTTCCAGCCCGTCCATCTCCGGCATGTTGCAGTCCATCAGGACCAGATGATAAGGATCGTGCTTTCCATGCTGGATTTCGATCATACGCAGTGCATCCACACCGCTGGTGCAATAATCGGATTTGATGCCGACTTTATCCAGCACAGTCTTTGTGTATCTGGCAGAGTTGAGATTGTCATCCACCACTAACACATAGATATTGTGCAGGTCGATAAGCTCCGCGTCATCAGCCGCTCTCTGCACGACGTTTTTCAGAGTGACTGTGACGGAGAATTCCGTTCCAACGCCCTTTTCGGATTCGACACTTATGATCCCGTCCATCATCTCCACGAGACTTTTCGCTATGGCGAGACCAAGCCCTGTGATGGCATGGGTGGTGTGGACATTGTCGTCGCCGGCAAGGGGATCAAAAAGACCGGATAACTGTTCTTCATCGAACCCGGCCCCGGTATCCCGGATACTGAAGAGCAGGGTGGTCTGATCATCAAAAAGTGCCGTACGCGAAACCGACATGCTTACGCTCCCGGGAGCCTCTGTCATGCTGACTGCATTGTTCAGGATTGAGGTCAGCACCTCTTTGAGCTTTACGTCGTCGCCATAATAAAAATCGTCAAAGGGACTGAGATAGTGACACGTATAAGTAAGCCCCTTGTCACTGCATTTCGCCTTGATCGTGTTATTGACCTGTTCGATCAGGGACTTGAGGGCGAACTCCTGCTTATGCAAAGTCATACGGCCGGATTCGATCCGGCTGATGTCAAGGATATCGTTGATCAGTCCAAGCAGGTGCTGTGCACTCTCGCCGATTTTTTCAAGGTAATTCCTGGTTCTCGCACTGATGGTGTCATCGTTCAACGCCAGGGTGTTGAGTCCGATGATCGCATTCATGGGAGTCCGGATGTCATGACTCATGCGGGAAAGAAAGGCGCCGTCGGGCCTGGCCGCTTTTTCCGTATCTGCCAGAGCCGTACTCAGTGTATTTATCCTTTCAATGGTATCCCGGCTTTCTTTATCTATATCGCTGAAAGCCAGCCCAAACTTATGCAGATCCTCTCCCACAGAAGGAACAGCCACAACCTTGAGCTGTTCAAAGCTGTCTTTTCCGTTCCTGTTTATGCGATATCGATGGATGATCGCATGTCCGTTTTGTATCCCGGTGAGCATGCTTTCCGGATCCGTAAATCTTATGAACGCCGGGCGGTCATCCTCCGTCACGACACGGGCCGCGTATCCGGCGCTCCATTCCCTGTAGGATATGGTATCTTTTTCAGTGATTCCGATATCTACCGTTCCATGCCGGCGAATGCAGCTCACTTCGTCTGTCTTTGTGTCAACCTGCAATATTGTATGATAATCGGCTGAGAGAGCAGTTATGATATCATCAGAGCGCATTTGCTGCTGCCCTTTGTCATGTGGCAGATCCTGCTGTTCAGCCTGCGCCGTTGGCTGCTGCTTTACGCCATTCCTTTTTTGAAACCACATATTTATCATTCCCTTCGTGAGTACACTCGCTCTCGTACAATCATGACATCAGGTGTTTTTCATGAATCTGTAACTGTTCAGCCGGCAGTTTTCATTTTCTGCGATACGGCAGGGGTGTGAGACTGAGGTTGAACAGTCAGGGTCACGACAAAGGCGTCCCCTGGGAGACACACTTTTATACCAGAGGGTCTTAATACCTGGAAATCCTTGATTCTACGTATTAAAGGCCTCTGCATATATCGCGCGGAAATCAGGTACATTTTCCATTTATTCAGTCGCGCCAGTGGTCCGTCTCAATCAGATTTCACAGGCAAGGCGGGTGAAGGCGCCGTAGCGGGCTGCGGCAACTGAGCACAATGCAGCATATGAAGTCAAGATGGTGCGTTAAGTTTAAATATGATTGAGATGGCCCACTAGTATAACATGCTTCCTGTGTAAATTCAGAGTATCATAGATATTCGGCGTTTTCAAGAATAATGCATCTGAGATGTTCTTTTCTTATATTAATCTTGCCTTATATTTCGCATTCCTGTTATAATCCTGTTATACCTGTTAAGAAAGGGGTAACTGTAAAGAAGCTTGTGACTGAACAGTTACGAAAATAAGCCTGATCAGGGCAAAAATGCTATGGAGGTATGCAATATGCATCGCCGGGGAGATGACAACGCATTAAGACACATTGACTTTACGATAATTGAAATTGTCACGATGCAGCTTAGCTGCCTGCTCGTATACTGGATAGCCAGGCATGGAGGCGTTATCTATTATGATCCTGACTATCGCCTGCTGGCCTACGTCCTGTTGGTCGGACAGCTGGCGCTGGGCCTGTTCTCCGACTGTCATAATGGCATACTGGTCCGGAATCATCGGCAGGAGCTTGTCAGTCTGCTGCTGTATACACTGGAGCTCTGGCTCTGCTGTGCACCTTTTCTTTTGCTTTTACGTACTCCCATAAAATTATGGGAACTGTTTCTGGTGACCTTCTTTTTTCTTATTACATGTTTCTTCGGCAGACTTGTTGATAAGCATTTTCATCACAAATGTCTCAAAGTGAGCAGAAAGCTTGTCCTCGTCACCTCCAGCGATGTGGTGCGCAGAGCCGTAGCCAGGATAAACGCAGGAAAAGGGGAGATCGATTATGAGATCGTTGCCATCTGTCTGACCGACAATGCGGACCCTTCCAGATTTGCCGGTCTCGATATCCCGGTCTATAACACCTCGGACCCGGATCTGATGGACAAACTGGTCACCAAATGGATCGACGACGCATTCTTCCTGTCGGGAATGAAAACCGGTTATCTCAGCACGCTGATCGAGGACTTCGTGACAATGGGTATTACCGTCCACTACAGTCTCTCGGCCATGAATGACTTCGCCTCCGTCAGCATCGGCGTGCAGAGTATCGGGGATTATAAAGTCATTACCAATTCGGCAAAGCTGATCTCATCCCGCGCGGCGTTCATCAAACGGACGATGGACATCTGTGGAAGCCTGGTGGGACTGCTGCTGACAGCCATTCTCTTTTTGTTCATCGCGCCCGCGATATACATCAAATCGCCTGGTCCGATCTTTTTTAAGCAGAAACGTATCGGTCTGAACGGCAAGGTTTTTAATATGTATAAATTCCGCAGCATGTATATGGATGCGGAAAAGCGCAAGGCGGAGCTGATGGCAAAGAACAAAGTGCAGGACGGCATGATGTTCAAGATGGAGGATGACCCGCGCATCATAGGCAGTGAGAAAAAAGGCAAAGACGGAAAGCCCAAAGGGATCGGCAACTTTATACGCAATACCAGCCTTGATGAGTTTCCCCAGTTCCTTAATGTGCTGAAAGGTGAAATGAGTCTCGTGGGCACCCGCCCGCCTACGCTGGATGAGTGGGAGAAATATTCTCTCCATCACAGGATCAGGATGGCCGTCAAGCCCGGCATTACAGGTATGTGGCAGGTCAGCGGTCGCAGCGAGATCACCGATTTCGATGAAGTCATCATGCTGGACAGGAAATATCTCGAAAGCTGGACGCCCATGCTCGATATCAAGATCATTTTCCGCACGGTGATGGTTGTTCTCAAACGCGATGGGGCATCATGAGTCAAGGGGCTGGGTTCATCGACTCATGAGTCAGAGGGCTGGGTTCCTGAGTCACGGGGACAGGTTCCTCGACTCATGAGTCACGGGCTGGGTTCCTCGACTCATGAGTCAGGGGGACATGTCCCCGTGACTCGTGAGTCAAGGAACCTGTCCCTCTGACTCATCGTGACTGATCAGGAGGTTTATACATGAAAAAACAATGGTGGCATACAAAAACAGCCTACCAGATCTATCCGAAAAGTTTTTACGACTCAAATGGAGACGGAATCGGAGATCTGCAGGGCATTATCAGCAAACTGGACTATCTGAAATACCTGGGCATCGATATCATCTGGCTTTCTCCCATATATATATCCCCTCTTGCTGATCAGGGATACGATATCGCAGATTACTATGACATCGATCCGCGTTTCGGCACCATGGAGGACATGGATCAGCTGCTGCGTGAGGCAAAAAAACGGGACATGTATGTGCTGATGGATCTGGTGGTCAATCACTGCTCCGATGAGCATATCTGGTTCAAAAAAGCCTGTGAGGATCCCGACGGCCGGTATGGAAAGTATTTTTACATTGAGACTGTAAAACCTGGGGAAAAGCTCCCGTGTAACTGGCGTTCTTATTTCGGGGGACCGGTATGGGAAAAGCTGCCCGGGCATGAGGATAAATATTATCTGCACGTATTTCACAAAAAACAACCGGATCTGAACTGGGAGAATCCCCTGCTGAGAGAAGAAGTCTATAAGATGGTGAACTGGTGGCTGGATCGCGGCCTGGCCGGGTTCCGGATCGATGCGATCATCAATATCAAAAAAGCGCTGCCGTTCAAAGATTATCCGGCTGACCGGGAGGACGGACTTGCCCGTATAGATCAGATGCTGCATGAGGCAAAAGGTGTCGGTGTATTTCTCGGCGAACTGCGGGACAGGTGCTTTGCACCGCATAAGGCATTCACCGTCGGAGAGGTATTCAATGAAAAGCCGGAGGAGCTGCCTGATTTCATCGGTGACAACGGTTACTTTTCCTCCATGTTCGACTTTGAAGAAACCGTTTTCGGCAGCAGCCCGGACGGCTGGCACAAAAATCTGGACATCACGCCGGATGATTACCGGGACTGTGTATTCCGGACACAGAAGAAGATCGGTGATATCGCTTTTATTTCGAACATTATCGAGAATCATGATGAACCGCGCGGCGTTTCCAGATACCTGCCGGAGGGACAGCGGGATGACGCTTCCAAAAAGCTCCTTGCGACGGTATATTTTCTCGTCAAAGGACTGCCCTGGATCTATCAGGGGCAGGAGCTCGGCATGGAGAACACCAGCTTTGCGGGTATCGAAGAGGTGGATGACATCGCTTCGGTCAATGCCTATCAGGTCTCGCTTTCTCAGGGCGTTTCTGTGGAGGAAGCCCTCGGCTTTGTCGGAAAATACAGCAGAGACAACGCCCGCACGCCTTTTCAGTGGAGCGCAGAGGCAAATGCCGGTTTTACTGAGGGTATACCCTGGCTGAAGCTCAATCCGAACTATACCTCCATAAACCTGGCTGATCAGCAAGAGGATCCGGATTCTGTTTTTAATTATTACCGGGCGCTGATCGCCCTCCGGAAAAATCCGGAATACTGCGACACCCTGGTTTACGGCGATTTTGAACCTTTCCTTGAGGACAGCCATGATCTGATGGCCTATTATCGGAGCAACCGGGAGAGTGGACAGCGGATCCTGGTGCTGGGCAATTTCAGCACCAGCAGCCGGAGCATTCCGCTTTCCTTCACGGTACAGAAAATACTGCTGAACAATATTCCGGGAAATGTGCCGGAAATCGATGAAAAGACGGGTACTCTCAGGCTGGAAGCCTGCCAGGCACTGGTTCTGCTGATGTAATGAGTCAGGGGGACAGGTTCCTTTATGAGTCAGGGGGACAGGTTCCTTGACTCGCACTTAAGTGTGAGTCAAGGAACC
>JAFWDX010000413.1 GCA_017515945.1 Blautia sp.
ATCCTCGCCTGCAGGGATGATCTGCGAATGGCGGGTCGTATGACGGCCACGGCCGAGTTTTCGGCTGACCGTCCCCGTCTCCATCCGGACCTCCTGCTGCAGCGCATTGGTCAGGGATGACTTCCCCGCGCCCGACGGACCGGCGACCACCGTCGTACGGCCTGCCAGGCATTCCCGGACCTGCGACAGTCCGTCCGCCCGGCGGATACTGGTGCACAGCATCCGGCAGCCGCTGTTCCTGTAAACAGAGATGAAATCATCCAGTTCACCCTCGTCTGCCAGATCAGATTTGTTGACACAGAGGATCACGGGAATCCCCTGCTGCCGCATGATCACGATAAACCGGTCCAGCACCAGCAGATTGGGCTCCGGATCATGGATGGCAAAGAGGATCATGGCCTGATCCACATTCGCCACAGCCGGACGGACCAGTGCATTATGCCGCGGCAGAAGCGCGGTCACATTGCCCTCGAGTTCCGCCTCGTCCAGGACCTCCATCTCCACTTCGTCGCCCACCATCGGTTTCACTCCGTCCTTGCGGAAGATCCCTTTGGCCTTGCACTCGTAGAGCCGGCCCTGTGCATATACGTAGTAAAAGCCTGCGATACCTTTGATGATCCTGCCCTGCATAGATCACTCAACCTTTTTAAAGGTCAGGGCATACTGGCCCAGACTCTCATAGGCTCCGTCGATCCGCTCGGACAGATACAGGATGCCTGTCTCGACGCCAGGGATGCCATTCAGGTCCAGGCGATACGGGAAGGTGAGCTGCTCACCGTCCACGATCATGGTGGACGCGCGCTGCCCTGCCGCCTCCTGTACGAGCTCCAGACGGATCGCGCCGCCGTTGTATCCGGTCGGTGTATTGAGCCGCTGCGTGCATTTCCACACCTCGCCGGCCGCGGTAGCTGCAGCCACCGCTTCATCGGCACTGATCGTTTCCTGGACTGCGGCTGCGCTTTCCACGCCCTCCTGGCCTGTGCTGACCACCAGCGTAATCGTATAGTTGTCCGGATCCTGATAGGAATAAGCCTCGGGGCTCTGGGAGATGACGATGCCTGCAGGTACTGTGCTGCTGGCCTGTTCCTCCACCTGTATGTTCAGGAATTTGCCCAGGGTCGTGAGGGCTTCATTTCTCTGCATGCCCACGACATCCGGTACCTCCGCGCTGTCGCCGTAGTCAACGCCGCGGCTGACAAACAGCGTCACGGTATCTCCCACATGGCCGATGCTGCCGGAAGAAGGCTCCGTATAATAGGCATAACCCGGATCCACGATCGGGTATCCATTGTCGTCAAGCTGGGAATAGATGCGCTGAATGTCAACATTCAGGCCGTTTTCCCTGAGCAGCCCCTCCGCATCGATCCCGGTATAGCCGTCCACGGACGGGATCGTCAGCTCTGAGCTGCCTACGCTGGTATAATACTTGATCGTTGTATAAGCCTCAACCATGGTTCCCGCCGGGATCTCCTGCCGGCTGATCAGGCCATGGCCGTATACCGACGGTTCCTCTCCCAATGTCTGCAGGCCCAGGTGGGACTCACTCGTAAGCGCCCTGGCCTCGTCCTCCGTCTTTCCCACCAGATCCGGAACCTCAACGAGGTTATCCTTCCGCCCGGTTTCTTCCTGGGTTTGCGGAGTCTCGGACACACCCGCACCGCCTCTGTTGCCGCCGATCAGGCCGGCACTGCGTCCGACCACCACGATCACACCGATCAGCAGGGCCACGCCCGCGAGCAGGGCAAGCAGCGGAAGGAGCATATCCAGGCTGATGCGCTGTTTTTTCTTTTTTCTCCTGCGCAGATCCTCTTTGCGGCGTGTACGGGAAGGCTCCTGACCCTCCTCCACATTTTCGACCTCGATCGCTTTCGCACTCTTGGGCGTACTCTTGATCTCCCCGAGCTCTCTGTCGGAGATGACCAGCGTCTTGGCGCTGGAGCTGACAGGCCCGATCCGGACAAAATCGCCCGTGGGATCGATGAGGGAATGCTTCAGGTCCGCGATGACCTCCTCCATCCGGTCATACCGCCTGTTCACGCTTTTCTGTGTGCACTTGTATATGATCTGCTCCAGAGAATACGGCAGCTCCGGCGTATACACGCTGGGCGGCACCATTTCCTCCTGCAGATGCTTGATCGCGATCGCCACCGTGGTGTCCCCGTCGAACGGGACCTTACCGGTGACCATCTCATACAGGGTTATACCCAGGGAATAGATGTCGCTCTTTTCATCGCTGTATCCTCCCCGCACCTGCTCCGGTGAACTGTAATGGACAGATCCCATCACATTGGAGCTGATCGTATTGGAGGAGGCGGCGCGGGCGATGCCGAAATCGGTAACTTTTACCTTGCCGTCCGTTGAGATAATGATATTCTGCGGTTTGACATCACGGTGTACAATCCCATGATTGTGGGCAGCCTCCAGCCCCATGCATACCTGAATGGCGATGCTGGTGGCCTCTTTAACCGAGAGGCGTCCCTTTTTGGAGATATACTCCTTGAGCGTGATGCCCTCGATCAGCTCCATCACAATATAATAGACTCCTTCATCGTCGCCTACGTCAAAAACGCTGACGATGTTGGGATGCGTCAGACCTGCAGCGGCCTGCGCTTCAGAGCGGAATTTTTTTACAAAGGTGGCATCCTGACGGAATTCAGGCTTGAGGACCTTGACAGCCACATACCTGCCCAGCTTCTGGTCCTTTGCCTTATATACGTCAGCCATCCCGCCCGTACCGATTTTACCTGCTATCTGATAGCGCTCAGCTATGATCATACCCGTTTTTAACATTGCTCTCCCTCTCCTGGCTGTCCGATCTGGGGTAACTGTTCATTTACAAACTCCTTCACAGTTACCTGATATGTTCTTTGGAGGAACTCAGATTTCCACCAGAATGATCGCTATATTGTCCTTGCCGCCGTTTTGATTGGCCTCCCTGACAAGGGCCTCCCCTTTCTGTGCCAGATCTCCCCCGGACGTGCGTACCAGTTCCCCGATCCGCTCATCCTCCACCATGTTGCTCAGTCCGTCCGAGCACATCAGCAGCGTATCCCCCTGCTTGAGCTCTACTTCAAAAAAATCTATATCCACGGTATCCTCCGCGCCGATCGCGCGGGTAATGATATTTTTATCCGGATGTGTCCTGGCCTCCTCCGGTCTGATCTCCCCCATACGGATCATCTCCTCGACCAGGGAATGATCCCTGGTCACCTGGCGGATCCCGTCGTTGATCAGATACAGACGGCTGTCGCCGACATTGGCCACATAGGCAAACTCCCCTACAACTGCAGCAGCTACAAGCGTAGTCCCCATGCCGAAAAGACTCTCATCCGAGCGCGCATCCTCCACGATCCTCGTATTGGCACTCTCGATCGCGTGGCGGAGCACCCGGACGACATTGATCCCCTCGTCCCTGCGGACCTCATCCACCATCGTGAGAACGGCGTGGGAAGACGCGTAGTCTCCCGCATTGTGCCCGCCCATCCCGTCCGCGACCACGAAAAGGTTGGGCAGATTGCCCACCGGCGCATCGGAAGCAAATATATAGTCCTGATTCATTTTACGTTTCTGCCCAATGTCAGTCGCAGAAAAAACCCTCATGGCTGTCTCACTTTCCGGTTCAGACTAGGGGCTCAGGGCTGTCGCGTCACGTCCTGTCAGGACAGGTGACGGGCCCTCAGCTGCCCGCAGGCGCCATCGATGTCGGCGCCCATTTCCCTTCTAATAGTAACATTTATTCCATTTTTTTCAAGAATTTTTTTAAAATTGTCCACTGCTTCCCGCCGTGTGCGGATAAAGCTCCGTTCCCTCACCGGGTTTACCGGGATCAGATTTACGTGGAAGCCCTTTCCCTTTATGCGATCCGAAAGCTCCTGTGCGTGTACCGGGCCGTCGTTCACACCTGAGATCAGGCTGTATTCCAACGTGATTCTCCTGCCTGTGGCCTCAAAATATGCCTGCATCGCCTCCAGCACCTCATCCATGCTGTATTTCATGGCAACCGGCATCAGGGAACGGCGGATCTCATCATTCGGGGCGTGCAGGGAAAGCGCCAGGGTGATCTGGAGCTTTTCCTCCGCCAGCTTCCTTATGCCGGGTACGATCCCGCAGGTGGACACCGTGACGGCGCGCTGGCTCAGTCCTGCCCCCGCCGGATCCGTAAGCAGCTTTATAAAACGCAGCAGATTGTCATAATTGTCCAGCGGTTCACCGGTCCCCATGACGACCACGTTGGAAACCCTTTCACCGGTTTCCAGCCCGATCCGGTAGATCTGGCCCAGCATCTCCGAAGGGAGAAGACTCCTTTTCAGGCCGCCGATGGCAGACGCGCAGAAGCGGCAGCCCATCCGGCATCCGGCCTGAGAGGAAATACAGACGCTGATGCCGTGATGATACGGCATCCGTACGCTTTCGATCATATTGCCGTCCGCAAGCGAAAACAGATACTTGCGCGTTCCGTCGAGCCTGGAGGTCTGCACATGCAGGATCTCCGGCAGAGACAGAGGATGCTCTTCCTCCAGCCTGCCCCTGAGCGCGGCCGGCAGGTCAGTCATCTCATCGTAGGATGCTGCCCGGCGCGCGTGCAGCCAGCTGTAAAGCTGCTTCGCCCGATAAGGCTTTTCACCCATATCCGTAAGCTTTTTGGTAAGCTCAGACAGGGTCATGGATCGGATATCATGCACTATTTTATTTCCTCCTGAAACGTGCCATAAAAAAGCCGTCTGTCCCATGGATCCCGGGAAGCAGCTGCAGATATCCCAGGGATGTGGATTCGCAGTGCAGCTCCTGCGGGATATACGGATCCAGGCTTTCCAGGATAAACGGATGGTTTTGCAGGAACCAGAGCATGTTGTCCTCATTTTCCTCCACCGCGATGGTGCAGGTGGAAAAGACCAGCACGCCTCTGGGTTTGACATAGTCCGCCGCCCGGTCCAGGATCTGGCGCTGCAGGAGGATCAGCTCCTCCTGACGCTGACGGGTCATCCGGTACTTGATCTCCGGTTTGCGTCCGATCACACCGTAGCCGGAACAGGGAACATCCGCCAGCACCACATCCGCGGAAATCTCTGAATCCACGTCGAACACAGCCGCATCCTGCACGCGGGTCTGGACATTTATGACGCCTGTGCGTGCGATGTTCTCTTCGATCAGGCCGATCTTGTAATCACTGATATCCCGGGCATCTACTGTTCCGTAGCCCTCCATCATGTCTCCCAGATGGATGCTCTTGCCTCCGGGTGCCGCGCACATGTCGATGATATAGTCGCCTTTGCGCGGAGCCACAGCCTGGGCGGCCAGCATGGAGCTGACATCCTGCACCATGATCCTGCCGTCCACAAAAGCATCCAGCGCATAGAGATGGTCATAACCGGAAATCCTGCAGGCATACGGCAGATACGGCGCGGGTGTTACCACAGCCCCCTGTGCCCTCATGCTCTCCATCACAGACTCCGGTGAATCGGAGTATCCTCTGCAGCGGACCGTGGTCTCCCGTTCTGTCAGGAAATCAGCCAGGATCTTTTCCGTTTTTTCCTCCCCGAAATCCGTCAGCCACCGCTCGACCAGCTCTTCAGGCATGGAGTATTGCACAGACAGGCTCAGCACCAGGTTTTCATCTCTGGAGGGAAATACGACCGTATCCCGATCCCTTGAGAGTGTGCGCAGTACGCCGTTCACAAAAGGCTTCAGATTGTAAAAGCCCCGCTTCTGTGTGAGGCTCACAGCCTCATTGCAGGCCGCCGGATCCGGCACGGAATCCATATAGATCATCTGATAGACTGCGCTGCGCAGGATCTCACGGATCACGGGTTTCATCTTTTCTGTCCGTATCCTGGAAAAGGCATTGATGATATAGTCCAGGCGGATCCGATACTCCAGTGTTCCTTCCACGACCCGGGTGATAAAAGCCCTGTCCTGCTTCGGCAGAAACTGATATTTCGCCAGCACATTTCCCAGGGCGATGTGGCTGTGTTCCCCTTCCTCATCGATCTTCAGCAGGATATCGACGATCAGTTCCCGGGTATTGATGCCGTTAGTCACGTCTTCTTCCTCCATTGGCAAGAGCCAGCAGACGCAGGAGCTGAAGAATGGATGCGGCAAGTCCTGCGACATAAGTCAGTGCCGCGGCGGTCAGTACTTTGCGCGCCCCGTCATTTTCCTCTTCAGAGAGGATCCCTGTTCCCTCCAGCATATTCAGAGCCCTGGAAGAAGCATTGAATTCTACAGGCAGCGTCACCAGCTGAAAAAGGACAGCCAGCGAAAAAAGAACGATACCTGCCGTGATCAGCGGCCGGATCGAAAAGATCAGGCCTGCGACAAAGACCGGCCAGGACGCCATGGATCCGATATTTGCAGCCGGCACAAGGCTGGTTCTGAAACGCAGGGGACCGTAATCCGCCTGATCCTGGATCGCATGGCCGCACTCATGGGCCGCCACACAGATCGATGCAATGGAGATCCCGTTGTACACATCGGATGAGAGATTTACGACGCGGGTTCTCGGATCATAATGATCCGAAAGGCTGCCTGAGACCTGACAGATCTCCACATCCGTGATTCCGGCAGCGGCAAGCACACGACTGGCCGTTTCGGCTCCGGTTAGACCGCATTCCGCGGGAACCTTCCTGTAAGCGGCATATGTCCGTTTCATCTTTGAAGAAGCAAGCAGCGTCAGCACCATGCCGATGATCAGCAGTATATAAGTGGAATCAAAATAAAAACCGTACCTGTACATGATATCACCTCTTTGAAAAAAAACTGACTGTGAAGAAGCCTGTGATGGAACAGTTACGAAATATTTTTACCCAGGACTGTCCCCGCAGGGATCCTGTACCCGCGCAGGAACGCATCCGCGCCCATCCTCTTTTTACCCTCCAGCTGAACCTCTGTAAGGATCAGGCAGCCTTTCCCGCAGGCCACACGGATCCCTTCCCGGTCTGCGGACAGCACGGTCCCCGGCACAGCGCCGGCATCCGGATCGTCAGGAAGCACACCCGCCTTCCAGATCTTTAAACTCCTGCCATCCAGGAAGGTATATGCGCACGGCCAGGGATCCAGGCCCCGGATCAGGCGCTCAAGTGACAGGGCGGGAAGGGAAAAGTCGAGCTCACCCATCTGTTTGGTGATCATTGCCGCATAGGGAGTCGTGCTCTCGGCCGGCTGCTTTTCCGGAGTAAGCCTGCCCTCAAACAGATCGGGGATCGTCCTGATCAGGAGCTGTGCGCCGGCATCGGCCAGCTTGTCAAAAAGACTTCCGCCGGTCTCGTCCTCTGCCAGAGGGATCACCGTCCGGGCCAGGATATCGCCGGTATCCAGACCCGCATCCATCTGCATGATCGTCACTCCGGACTCCTTATCCCCGTTTATCACGGCATGCTGAATCGGCGCGGCACCTCTGTATGCGGGAAGCAGCGAGGCATGGATATTGATGCACCCAAAAGGCGGCGTCTTAAGGATCGCCTCCGGCAGGATCCGGCCATAGGCCGCCACAACGATCAGATCCGGCTGTGCCTGTGCCAGCCTGGCCAGAAACGCGGGATCCTTTACCTTTTCAGGCTGCCATACCGGAATGCCTGCTTCCTCAGCGGCCGTCTTTACAGGAGGCGGGACCAGCGCCCCGCTGCGCCCCTTCGGCCGGTCCGGCTGGGTCACGACTGCCGAAACGGTATAACCCGCTTCGATCAATGCCTTGAGTGCCGGTACTGCAAAATCCGGTGTGCCCATATAGATCAGCCGTCTGTCATTTATTTCCTTCATCCTCCTCACCTTCTTCGTCTTCCTCGTACTGAGCCTCATGCAGCTCTCCCTCCACCAGGGATGTGTACATGACGCCGTTTAAATGGTCCAGTTCATGACAGAGGGCTCTGGCCAGCAGTTCTTCACCCTCCACGCGGACAGGCTTCATATTCTCGTCAAAGGCTTCCACGATCACGTGATTCGGACGTGTGACCTGCCCGGCCAGCCCCGGAACGCTCAGGCATCCTTCATCTCCGGTCTGTTCACCCTCCTGCATGGTCATCACAGGATTGACCAGCACGATGGGGCCCTCTCCGACGTCGATGACGACGATCTGTCTGAGGATACCCACCTGAGGCGCAGCCAGCCCTACGCCATTGGCGTCATACATCGTCTCCAGCATGTCCTCGACCAGCTGCCTGAGCCTGGGCGTCATGGTTTCCACTTTGCGGCATTTTTTTTCAAGAACCGGATCCCCTTCCAGTCGAATCGTTCTCAGCGCCATAAAATCATTCTCCTTTAATCACACATGGACGGGCGCGGCGAACCGCCCCATCCCTCACTGCATGTCATACTGTATGGTTATATCTTCAAACCCTTCGTTCATCGCTATGTAGCGGTCGAGCCGTTCTCTCACGGCATCCAGCGCAGATGCCTGCGCATGCTTGAGATACAGCACCCGATAGTAAACATCCCGTACTTTCTCAACGGCGGCAGGTGCCGGGCCGATCACATGCAGGCTCGCCGGCGGATGCAGCTTTCCGATGAACATACGCAGACAGTTCATGGCCAGGGTCAGCTGATCCTGATCTGCACAGCTCCCCAGTACAGCCATCAGATGTGCCGCAGGGGGATAATCCATCAATGAACGGAAGCTCATTTCCTCATTATAAAATGCTTCATAATCCTGCCGGGCCGCTGCCCGGATACTGTAATGCTCCGGATGGTATGTCTGGAACAGCGCTTTACCCTCCTTGCTCCCGCGTCCTGCGCGTCCGGCTGCCTGGGCCAGCAGCTGATAGGTCCGTTCCGCCCCTCTGAACCCGTCGCTTCCCAGCGACAGATCAGCGGCCAGAGCTCCGACCAGGGTCACGTCAGGGAAATCATGTCCCTTCACGATCATCTGGGTTCCGATGAGGATGTCCGCTTCGTGCCTGGCGAAGGAAGAAAGGATCTTTTCATAGCTGCCCTTGGTTCTGGTGGTGTCATAATCCATCCTGAGTATGCGGCTTTGCGGAAGGAGATCCCGGACTGTCTTTTCCACCTGCTGGGTGCCTGCCTTGAAACCGCCGATATGGGGCGAACCGCAGACGGGACAGACCGTGAGCCTGGGTGTCTCATACCCGCAGTAATGACAGATCATCCTGCCGTTGTTGTGCTCGGAGAGCGCCACATCGCAGTGCGGACACTTGATCACCTCCCCGCAGTTCCTGCAGGAGACAAAAGCCGCATATCCGCGGCGGTTCAGAAAGAGCATGGCCTGATTCCCGTGCTCCAGACAGTCTGCGAGCTCCTGCTGCAGCGTCCGGCTGAGGATCGACCGGTTTCCTTTTCTGAACTCCTGCCGCATATCCACGATCTTTACAGGAGGCAGAGTGAACACCCCGTACCTTGCATCCATCCGGACCAGACGATATGTACCTTCCATTGCCCGGCTATAAGCCTCCAACGAGGGCGTCGCCGAACCCAGCAGGACTCTGGCATCCTCCATCAGAGCTCTCTGTACGGCTGTCTCCCTGGCGTGATACCTGGGGGACTGTTCGCTCTTGTAGGTCGTCTCGTGCTCTTCATCGATGATGATCAGGCCCAGATCCGGGAACGGGGTAAACAGTGCGGAACGGGGTCCCACCATCACGCTGCTCTCGCCGTCCCGGGCCCTGCGCAGCTGCTCATATCGTTCTCCTCTGGACATGCGGGAATTGAGGACCGATACCCTGCTGCCGAATCTGGCATAAAAACGGTTGACCGTCTGATATGTCAAAGCGATCTCCGGTATAAGGACAATGACCTGGCGGCCTGCTGCCAGGACCCGCTCGATCACTTCCATATAGATCAGGGTCTTTCCGCTCCCTGTCACACCCTGCAGCAGGACCGGCCTGCGCAGTCCCCGGGGATCTGTCACCGCAAACTCCTCCAGGATCTGATTCAGTGCGGCACGCTGGTTTTCTGTCAGTTCAGGGGCGGTGTTCTTTTTTGTTTCCTGCCCGCCATAGTCGATTAAGCCCTGAGAGATCTCTGTCCGGACCTCGGCGAGACCATTTTCTGTCAGATAAGTCAGGACGCCGGGCGTCATCCCGAGTTCCCGCGAGGCAGCCGCCCAGGGAATCGATTCCTGCGTAAGCAGGGCCTGCAGGATGCGCGTCCTCGCCCTGTACCGTGAGGAGGAGTACTTTTCAAGCTGCTCCGTGATCACCTGGGGATCAGCCAGCCTGACCAGGATCCGTGCCTGCCTTGTTTCTACCTTTTCCCGGACCGGAAGCACCGTGCGCGAAGCCTGGAACATGGTGGAGCCATAAGTCTCTTTCATCCAGCCCGCGAGGGCGATCAGCCTGCCGTCCCCGGTACTCTCTCTGGTACATACTTCGCGGATCTCCTTGAGCATCTGCGGCGGCAGCGTACAGGTATCCGAGAGATCAACGACATAGCCCTTGCGTTCCCTGTCACCTCTGCCAAATGGTATGCGGACGACGGCTCCGATAAAAACAGCCCCGGTCATCTCTTCCGGTACGATATAGGAAAAGGTATGGTCGAGGGCCTCCTGGGATATATCCACGATCACCTGCGCGTACAGCATTATGCCCTTTCCCTGAGAATATCCGCTATGATCACCCGTTCATCCATCGGGTATTTTTTGCCCTTGATCTCCTGGTAATCCTCATGGCCCTTACCCGCGAGGACAATGATATCACCCTTCTGTCCATGGTCGATCGCATAGGCGATCGCCTCTCTGCGGTCCGGAATCTCGATATATTTTCCCTGTGTCCTGCCGATCCCCGTTTTGATGTCGTCTATGATGGCCTGAGGCTCTTCATCCCTGGGATTGTCCGACGTAATGATCGTCAGATCCGCCAGCCTGCCTGAGACCTCGCCCATTTCAAACCTGCGCAGGCGAGAACGGTTGCCTCCACAGCCGAACAGGCAGACAAGTCTCGCCGGATGATACTCCTTCAGCGTCGTCAGCAGGCTCTCCAGTGCCATCGCATTGTGTGCATAGTCGATCATCAGGGTAAAATCATCGGATACCTTGACCATCTCGATCCGCCCTTTGACCTTGGCCTGGGCAAGGGCTCTGCAAATATCCTCCCTGGACACACCGAAATGGCGGCACAGCGCAATGGCCGTCAGGGAATTATAGATACTGAATTTGCCGGGTATGTCGATCTGAACCGGAAAATCCATCAGGCCGTCAAGCCGGTAAGCAATGCCCAGCACACCGTTCTCATTGGTAAGCCGCGCATCCTTTGCCCGCAAATCCGCCTCATCCGAAAAGCCATAGGTCTCCAGTTGGCAGGTGTGATCGCGGATCACACGGTCGAAATGGGCGTCGTCCCTGTTGACGATACCGACCCTGCACTGGGAAAGGAGGAGCGCCTTGCAGGAAAGGTAATGCTCGAAATCCCGGTGCTCTCCTTCTCCGATGTGGTCCGGTTCAATATTGGTAAAAATGCCGTAATCAAAGACAAAGCCCTGTGTCCTGTGCAGCATCAGCGCCTGTGAAGAGACCTCCATCACGACCGTATCGCATCCGGCGTCGGCCATCCTGCGGAAATACTCCTGTACCAGATAGGACTCGGGTGTCGTGTTGAGCGCCGGTATATGTTCTTCACCGATGATGGCTTCGATCGTCCCGATCAGTCCGACCTTGTGCCCCGCATTCTCCAGTATGGAGCGGATCATGTAGGTGGTGG
>JAFWDX010000414.1 GCA_017515945.1 Blautia sp.
ATCCAGGCAGGCAAGGAGCTCATTTGTGATCGCGGCGGCCAGCGCGCACAAATCCGTTCCCTCGGCCTGCATACGGTCCGGCCACACGGTTCCGATCACGCCGGAGAGCTCCTCAGGCAGATCTTCATCTGAAGGGAACAGATTAAGACCGATCCCCACAACGGCATAAGAGAGACCTCCGCTCTCCATATCCGCTGCCGCTTCGGTCAGTATGCCGCAGACCTTCTTTCCATCCAGAAAAAGGTCATTGACCCATTTTATATCCAGTTCCTTCCCGCAGATCCTGCGGACTGCTCTCCGCACAGCCACCGCCGAGAGTGCGGTGATCCTCAGGCTCCTGGACAGCGTCGTCCGGGGCCTGAGGATCACACTCATGTACAGGCCGCAATCTCTGGGAGAATAAAAGCTCTTCCCTTTACGGCCTCTTCCCTCAGACTGTCCGCGGGCCAGGATAACTGAACCGTGAGGCAGTTTTCCCTGGGCAGCTTCATTGAACGCGATCTGATTGGTGGAGGATATCATATCAAAGACCTCCACATCCACGTCCTGTTTTTCCAGAAAAAGCCGGATCCCCTCGGGGTTTGGCAGGGCGCTTCTCTGCACCAGCTTATATCCCCGGTTTGACCCGGCTTCAAATTCATATCCCTGCTCTCTCAGGGCAGTGACGGCCTTCCACACAGCGGCGCGGGTACAGCCCAGCAGGCGGGCCGCTTCTTCGCCGGAAAGGAATTCGTCCCGGTGCTCCTGCAGCAGGCGCAGCAGGCGGGCACGGACGCCCTGCGCTTTATCTCTGGATCCCATACCGCAGCCTCCAATCTGACCGGTTCGTAACTGTTCAGTCACTTCCGGTCGTAACTGTTCAGTCCAAGCTTCTTCACAGTTACGAGGCCAAGAGCAGGCTCCTTCGTCGCATTGGAAGTGCGCCTGACCATGGCAATTGACCTTTTGTTCCACGCACCTGCCAAGGCACGCCTGCGGTGTCGCAGTAAATGCGAGGTGCTGACTGAACAGTTACTTCCATTTTTCATCTCAGGCATATCAACCGTCTGTCTGATCCACGATCTCCTGATATTCCTGTGCAGTCTCGAGCCTGGCCCGGCCGGCGCGTACCATCTTTGTCACTTCGGTGTATACGATCCGGCCGTCGTCCGCCTCTGCGTACGTGCCATAGACCTTGACGATGTCCCCGTACTCGAGCACATCGCCGGCGACGAGCACGCCGCCGCGATTATAGATTCCTTCCCGGGGCACATCTGCCCGTACGAGCTGACTGCTGTCCATATCCACCAGGATCTGTGACCTGAGGAGACTGCCCTGCTCCACCGCGATCACGGTACGGGCATTTCTCTCCTCCTCACGCTCTTTCTGCAGTTCATCGAGCCGGTCAAGCTCCGCCTGTCTGGCCACGGTGCTCCAGAAATTACCCACGATCACCCCCAGAACCAGGATCAGGATGACCATCCCGACACGAAACTTGATTTTTGCAGCTTTACTCTCATCCATCTCGATCATAACCCGTTTTTTTCACAAAAGTCCGTGAGGGCACACCTGTCGCAAAAAGGCCTGGTCCTGGCCGTGCAGACAGCGCGGCCATGTTCGACAAATCTGTGGCAGAGTCCGTTTCCCTCCTGTGGGGGAATTATCTTCCACAGAGCCATCTCCACCTTCTTGGGATCCTTTATATCATGGACCAGCCCGATCCTGTTGGAAAGACGGATACAGTGTGTATCCGTAACAATGGCTGGTTTCCCGAAAACATCCCCCATGATCAGATTGGCACTTTTTCTGCCGACTCCCGGCAGGGCAAGGAGGCTCTCGAAATCATCCGGTACCCGATCCTGATATTTTTCATGAAGCATCTGCATACAGGCCTGAATATCTCTGGCTTTGCTGTGTCCCAGTCCGCAGGGTTTCACGATCTCTTCGATTTCTTCCACACCGGCCAGCGCCAGTGAGGCCACATCAGGAAACTTTTCATAAAGCCGCGGAACAATTTCATTGACCCTGGCATCCGTACACTGAGCTGCGAGCCTTACGCTGACAAGCAGTTTCCAGGCCTGGTCGTAGTCCAGCGTACAATCCGCGTCAGGGTAAGTCTCCTTCAGTATCCGGATCACGGCCAGCGCCCGTTCCTCTATCGTCATCTTGTGTATTCCTCCAAAAGAATCGGACTTAAATATCTTTCATTGACAGGCCGATCCTTTTCTTTTTAAGATCGAGGCTGATCACCTTGACCTCCACGATATCTCCGACACTGACAGCCTCCAGCGGGTGTTTTATATACTTATCACTCATCTGGGAAATGTGGACAAGGCCATCCTGATGGACTCCGATATCCACAAAAGCACCGAAATCGATCACATTACGGACCGTGCCCTTGAGGATCATGCCCTCCTTGAGATCCTCCATGGACAGTACATCTGTCCTGAGGATCGGCTTTGGCATCTCGTCACGGGGATCGCGGCCGGGTTTTTCAAGCTCTGCTACGATATCGCGCAGTGTCGGTTCACCGATCTCCAGCTTCGCCGCGAGCTTCTTATAATCCCGGATCTTTTTTCCAAGCTTATCCAGCTTTTTCTCCCTGATATCCTCCGGCTGGTAGCCAAGGCTGTCCAGCAGCTGTCTGGCGGCTACATAGCTTTCAGGATGCACGCTCGTAGCGTCCAGCGGGTCTGTGCCGCCTGATATGCGCATAAAACCGGCGCACTGTTCAAAGGCCTTCGGCCCAAGCTTCGGCACCTTGAGCAGATCCTGCCTGCTGCCAAAGCGTCCATTCTGTTCCCTGTAAGCAACAATATTGGCCGCGATCGTTTTTGAAATACCGGAAATATACTCCAGCAGTGAAGCAGAAGCAGTATTCAGATCTACTCCCACTTTATTCACACAGTCCTCAACCACACCGCCAAGGGCATCTCCCAGCTTTTTCTGATTCATGTCATGCTGGTACTGACCCACACCGATGGATTTGGGGTCGATCTTAACCAGCTCAGCCAGCGGATCCTGCACCCGGCGCGCGATCGAGGCGGCACTGCGCTGCCCCACATCAAACTCCGGGAACTCCACTGTAGCCAGCTTGCTGGCTGAATAAACAGAAGCGCCTGCCTCGTTGGTGATCACATACTGCACATGCTTCTGCGGAATCTCCTTGAGCATATCCACGATGACCTGCTCCGACTCCCGGGACGCGGTACCGTTCCCTACAGAGATCAGATCCACACCGTACCGGTCGATCATGGAGATCACCTTATCCTTGGCGTCGCGGATCTTTTTCTCATTCGTAGGCGCAGTCGGATAAACAACGGTGGTATCCAGCACCTTGCCCGTCGGATCCACTACCGCCAGCTTGCATCCGGTCCGGAACGCAGGATCCCAGCCCAACACTGTTTTGCCGGAGATGGGCGGCTGAAGCAGGAGCTGCTCCAGATTTCGGCCAAATACCTTGATCGCGCCTTCCTCCGCTTTCTCCGTCAGCTCATTGCGGATCTCCCGCTCGATCG
>JAFWDX010000415.1 GCA_017515945.1 Blautia sp.
GCAAGGCGCGTGAAGGCGCCGTAGCGGGCTACGGCAACTGAGCCCAACGCAGCATAGAAGTCAAGATGGTGCTTTATTAAATATGATTGAGATGGCCCACCAGTTACATTTTCCGTTTATTTGGTCGCGCGGTATAAATGAAAAACGGAAGTAGGTTCATATGACTATTAAGCACCAGCACCACATTTTTACAGACCTTTTTATGACACATTTCCCGGATCGGATCGATGCAGACATGCAGGAAAAATGCTTTGCTGATTTCGGAGATATCCGCACATGCCTCGACTGGGACACGCTGGATCCTCAGCTTCGGGAGCAGCTGCTTGAGGCCGGCAGAGAAGCGGCCGGCACCTCCTTTCCCCAGCTGCTCCTCTCTGATTACCGGGAGTTTTCGATAAACGGGAACCGTACCCGCTTTGAGGACAAATATTTTGCCAGGCGGATCATGCTGACGCATCTGACCATTGCAGCGTGCATTCAGAACGACGAAGCGTTGCGTAATCGAGTCCTTGACGGGCTTTGGCTGCTGTTGGAGGAGACCACCTGGTGCCTGCCGGCCCACAATTCCCTGATCCGGGACACCACACCCGGCGCCATCCCTGATCCGCAGCGGCCGGTGATCGATCTCTTTGCCGCTGAGACAGCAGCGATCGTCGGACTTTGCGCCGGCCTGCTGGAGCCTGCACTGGATGAGATCAGCCCCGTCATCACGGAATATGTGGACCACGAGATCCGGGAACGAATCCTGGAGCCCTATCTGCGTTATCCCTTCTGGTGGAAGGGAGATGGCGAGCAGCAGCTCCTGAACTGGACACCATGGATCACGCAGAATATCCTCGTCGCCCTTTTCTCTCGTCCCGTTGATTTCTGGAAACCGGGTGAGCGCACAGCTGTCCTCCGCCAGGCCTGCCGTTCACTGGACTATTATCTGGACTCTTACGGTGAAGACGGCTGCTGCGACGAAGGTGCGCAGTATTATGGACATGCAGGACTGTCCCTTTTTGGATGCATGGATCTGATTGAAAGGATCACGTGTCCTATATCATGTACTGGCAGTGATTTCCCTTCCGCCATGAATGAACTTTGGCATGATCCGTTGATCCGGAACATCGCTTCTTATATAGTGAAGGTCTACGCCGGAAACGGGTATTACCTGAATTACGCGGATTGTTCACCCCTCCCCGGGCGACGCACCGCCAGGGATTTTCTTTTCGGTGTGCGTACCGGAGAAACGGCGCTGGCCGCTTTCGCAGCCCGGGACTACAGGGACCAGACCTGGGACGAAAGGCTTCTGCCAAAAGAAGAAAACCTGTATATCCATCTCCTGCAGATTTTTTCCCATGACGAAATGATGCGATACCCTGCCGCGGCTCCGGCTATTCCGGACGCCTGGTTCGAGAGCACGGGACTGATGGTCGCGCGGGATGATTCCTTTGTGCTGGCGGCCAAAGCGGGAAATAACGGAGAAAATCACAACCATAACGACGTGGGATCTGTGATCCTGTATAAAGACGGCGATCCGTTTCTGATCGATTTGGGCGTGGAGACCTACACGGCAAAAACATTCTCCGAGAAACGGTATGAGATCTGGACCATGCAATCCTCCTGGCACAACCTGCCGGCCTTTTTTGACGGGGATCAGGAAGTGATGCAGAAAGCCGGCAGGGAATACCGGGCATCCTGCGTACGGCATGAAAGCAACGAGGATTATGCCTTTCTTGAAATGGATCTGGCTGGCGCTTATAAAGATCCGCGGATCGGCAGCTATCTGCGCCGTGTCACACTCCGCCGCGGCCTCGGCGTCGAGATCACGGATACGTACACGGGCTCCCTGCCCTGTGCGCTGACACTTATGACGTACGAGGAACCTGTTGTTGAGCAAATTGGGGAAAGTGATATGGAAAGGCTGGCAGACAGATCCCCAGACAAAATGGACGCAGATGATACAGGATGTAAAGATGCGCGATCTGGTGATTCAACGGCTAAAAAGTCTGCTGGATGTGCGCAGACGGCATCCTCCGGGTACACTCGCGCTGCCGGAAAGACATACAGGATCATGGTCGGAAAAACCGGGACGATCCTTGTCGCCGGCGCCGGCCGTATTGAAACCCATGTCTGTCCCATCCGGGATCCCAGACTCGCCGCCGCATGGAAACATGACTGCTGGCGGATACGGATCCACTTCGAAGGAATACGCATAAGATTATGGCTCTCCGGA
>JAFWDX010000416.1 GCA_017515945.1 Blautia sp.
GAGGTTCTCCCGGACTCATACCGGAATCACCAGCGGCATAGAAGACCCAGTGTACTTTTCCGGCCAGATCCATAAACGCATTATCCATCTGCGGATCAACCGCCAGTGATATGAGGAGCTCTGTTTTCTCTCCCGGGGCAAGTGTACCAAGAAGGATCGGTTTTCCCATGGACTGTGCATTTTCTCTGTGTTCAGGGTTGCCATCCGCACTGCCCTGGTACAGGATCTCATCTCCCAGGCGGACTGAAACAGTCGCATATTCCTGCAGCAGCCGGTATATCCGTTCCAGTTCTTCGGGCGAAAGCGCCTCCTGATCCTGGATCAGCGCCTGCAGAAGGAAAGATGTCTCCTCATCCGAATCATTCGAGAGTTCGACACTCTGCGTTCTTGAGCAGCCCGGTGTAAGGAGTTTAAATGACCGGAACAGATCTGTTCCCTCTTTGTCAAAGACAAAGCCTTCATCAGGACCTTTAAAAGAAATAAAGGCTTCTGACTCATATACGGCTTCCCTGTAGGCAATATCCAGTTCATCTTCTGTCCTTCCCCAGGACCGAACCGCTTCCCCCGCCGCCTGTATTCCTTCAAGGGATACAAAAATGCGGCCATCCTTTCCTTTGACGGTATTAGGGGTATTCTCATCCAGAGTAAAAGCTTTCAGCAGAGGCGCAGAACTGCGCTCCCCCGGCCGGAGTACCTGCGTAAGGTAATAATAACCGTCATCCATTTCCTTCCATGTGCCGGTGTCATCATATTCGAGGCGAATCCAGGAGGGATCCAGTTCCGGATCCTCCCTGAAAACCCCTTCTTCGTCAACTGTGCCGAAAACCGGCCGTATCTTCATTCGGACAATGGCATCACAGGTGCCTGTGTTTCTCGCATAAACGATCTTGTCGACCGTCTGTGCGGGATCCACATGTTCAGGCGCGGTATACTCTTCCTCGATCCTTGTCTGGAAGCTGCTGACGGTCAACAGATTGATCGAATGCGTCAGCAGGCTCCAGGCAGCCCGGGCAGCTGCTGCCGGGCAGACAACGGCGGCAACAGCCGCCACGGCCAGGCCGGCACACAGCCTAAAAGGCTTATGTAACTGTTCAACTTTTGTCTCACGCGCCTCGCAGTCAATGCGAGATGCTGGCTGAACAGTCACAAGCTTATCAGGTATTTGTTTCATCAGATCAAAGCCTTCCTTTCATGATCCCGGGATAAGTGACTGATCATTTTCTGGTCTGAATGGTTCCGCTGCGGATCTCCCCGTCCAGTGCCTTGAAGGCCTCTGTCTGGTTTGCAAAGCCTTTGCTCTGAATCGCCTCTGCTGATATTTCAAGGATAAAGCTGCCGACCTTTTCCAGATGAGACTGATTCCAGTCAGCAGGAATGACCACATTTGTAAACAGCGTAGCTTCCTCTCCGATCTTCAGCAGGCCGTCCTTCTGGGAGCCCATATAATTCCAGACATAGCGGGATGCCGTCGACCTGGTATCATCTTTCGAAAAGAGAGGATTGACCATAGGGAATTTTTCGATCTCCGCTGAGGTATATCCGGGGATCTTATCTTCGGTCAGGCCTGTGGCAGTGCCCTTTGTCGTGCTGTTACCGTTATAACTCTGATCATAACGAACCGTCTTCCAGATCAGGCTGAGTGTATCCGGATCTGTCACCGCATTTCCCGAGCCGTCCTTCACCTCAACGACCATACGCACATAACCGGGTTCTTCACCATTCTTCGCGCTGGTCACATTTTTCACGGTGGGATTTTTATATTTAACTGATCCGGGGGTCAGATTTTTTCCATCCGTCTCGTCGTCCCATTCCGGTTCAGTCTCTTCAATATCCAGGTCTCCGACGGTAAAGGTATTGGTCACTTCGTCATTATCGGTAAAATAAGCCAGTGACTGTCCTACGATCAGAGCGGCGGCGGCAAGGGCGGCGGCAGTAATAAAAAGCTGATTCTTTTTCATGCAGATTCTTCCTTTCTAAAAAAATGTTCATTCCATATAGCAGAGCGTCTTAATTATTTACCGTCTGTTCGGACGGGAAAGCAAACAAGCCTTCCAGGCTCGCCTTTTCCGGGGTTATGTGTGTACCTGTCTCTGCTTCGAGTGCGGTCCCCTCAACGCGGATCGCAAATCCTCCAAAGCCTCTGAGTTTCGCGTACAATTCATTTCCCGCTTCCACATCTGCGACAAGCTTCTGAAATAGCGGAACGGTCGTGTCACCCGCATCCGGCAGGTTACGCCGCAGGACATCGCTGTAATAGAATCGCTGGACTGGCAGTAAAGCGCTCTCTCCCTCATAGCGTTTCCACAGACTGTCCGCTCCGGTATCTGCCTCATAATCCACTTCCATGATGCTGTTGACCAGCTCCATGTCCTGTGACGAGAGGGTTTTCCCTCTTTTTGATTCATCCGGGCATGCTTCCCCATATACAAATTCGATCCGTATGGCAGCCAGCTCATCGAGATCATCCGGAGAAGAATTGGTCAACTGCGGATCCTTTGGGATTACAAAGCCAGGTACGATCCTTTCGGCCTTTTCCGGATCCCAGGAGGGTTCTGTCAATGTGATACCGATCTCCGGATACCGGGCAAACTGAAAACTGTTTGTCAGTGCAGTTTTTTGTGTGAGATAGGCCGCGCTCTTTCCCGGGATCAGCAGGCTTGTAAATACCGCCGTTGCCAGAAATGCAGACGGCCAATGTTTACCTTTGGGCAAATCAGTTCTCACCTCCCGTCCATCCGCGGCCATACTGTTTCTCCCTGCGAGGAAGCCGCGGCCTCAGCATATACGCAGATCTCAAACGGCAATGCGGCCCCCAGTTCTTCTGCGCTGATATCTTCCCGAAAGGCCACCCGTGAAAAAACCGGGGACGTAGACTCCCCTCCTTCCAGCGGTCGGTCGTAATAACAATACCCGTCATCGGCCCATGTCCAGTCGTCATTCAGCTCGAGAGGCACGCAGCAGTTCTCACCCTCCAGCGTGCTGAAGCAGATCCTTGCCCGGACATGACAGGCGGTATCTGAATCATTCACGATCCTTGGCTCTTTCACAAACCAGCTTCCGGGAGATGGATCCAGGGGCGGTTCAAAATTCTCATCGATGTGGATCCTGGTACAGGTGGGCAGCAGGATGTTTTCCTTTTCCTTCGCATCCGTAAGGTATGCGCCTGAACCCCTGATCCCTCCCGCCCATAGTCCGGCCAGCAAAAGGCAGACCGCCATCCGGATGAGAGAAAGCCTGAGACATCGATTATCCTTCATGATCATCCTTTCATGGTTTACAAATCGCGTTAATTTCGTAGCTGTTCAGTCACAAGCTCCTTCACAGTTACGAGGCCAGGCACAGGCTCCTTTCGTCGCATTAGAAGTGCGCCTCCCAAGGGACGCCTTCGGTGTGGCCCTGGCTGTTCATCTTTTGTTCCACGCATCAATCATTTCATCCATAGACATCAAGGTTTCTACGGACTGTAAAGGTCATACATCAGGCAATCTGCCTTTCAGGCA
>JAFWDX010000417.1 GCA_017515945.1 Blautia sp.
CTTTCCGCTGGCTCTCGTGCATTTTTTGGGACGATGGTCACACCGGGGATCCATCCGGCTCTGCCTGCCGCAAACGGAATTGAAGCCCGGCTGATGAGTCACGGGGACAGGTTCCCTGACTCATGAGTCACGGGGACAGGTTTCTTGACTCATGAGTCGCGGGGACAGATTTCAGACTCATCTACCAGCTGGTAATCTGTTTCTAAAACTGATACAATATAGAAACAATAAGTTACGGAATCTGCACCTAACTCACTCGCAGGCAGGGGGTCAGGGAATCTGGCCCCGTGATTCATCCGCAGTCATGAGTCAAGGAACCTGTCCCTCTGACTCCTCCCTGAAAGCACTTTTCTTTCAGATGCCCGACTTACTGTCATCCGCCGGGATGTCATACTTTGTCTCATTTAGTCACGGAACCTGATCCCCTGACTCAGTGAGTCACGGAACCTGTCCCCCTGACTCAGTGAGTCACGGAACCTGTCCCTCTGACTCAGAAAGGAAAAATGATCATGTACAACCTGAATAGGCTTTTCATCACCGAAATCACCGTGGAACACATGCACCGTCCCCTCGGCATCGACTGCTCTTCCCCGCGCTTTAGCTGGAAAGTTTCATGTGACGGAAATGGCGTAAAGCAGACTGCATACCGGCTGGTCATTTCTTCCGATAAGGGCATAACGGCGGATACAGGGCATGTAGAATCAGATCAGAGTATCGAAGTAACCGTCGACAGTCTGGCCCCTGCTCCCATGACCGAATACCGCGCAGAGCTGACCGTATGGGACAATAAGGGCCACTCGGCCTCCTCGGTTACGGTCTTTGAAACGGGCCGTATGGGCGTGCCTTTTGCCGGCGGCTGGGTCGAGCCGGTCCAGGATCCCACGCCTTCGAGCATGGAGGTCGAACGTAACGGCGATACGATCACGGACGATGCTGTCATGAAGGATGCCGAAGGAAACCGTACCTTTGCAGAATTCCGTCCGGCGCAGTTCGTCCGCATCCCGTTTGATGCGGAAAAACCTGTACGCCGTGCCAGAGTCTATGCCACCGCCCACGGCCTCTACCGCCTGCAGGTCAACGATGCGTGCCCGGATGAGAGATGGCTGGCCCCCGAGAATACCGCTTACAATAAGCTTCTGAATTATCAGACCTACGATATCACCGGCCTTGTACGCCCGGGAGCCAATACCATCGAAGTCATCCTGGCCGACGGCTGGTGGACCGGCCGTGTCGGAACTACTGGCGACTGCTGCCAGTACGGCGACAAAACCGCTCTGCTTTTAAATGCCGAGATCGAGTACATGGACGGCACGCATCAGACCGTCGCCGCCGAAAATGCAGTTTCCTCGCCCGGTCCCGTCATCTTTGCTGACCTTTTCGTCGGCGAAAAATACGACGCCCGCATACAACCGTCAGACTGGAAACCCGTCCTCAAGGCGGATTATCCCATGGATAACCTCGTCGGCCAGAAAATGCCGCCGGTACGCCCGTTCCGGATTTTTGAGCCTGAGCGTATCTTCACGGCTCCCAACGGCGACACGATCATCGACGCTGGCCAGGTATTATCCGGTGTAACGGAGCTGTCCGTCACCTGCGAAGCAGGGCGTGAGATCCGGCTCCAGCATTTCGAGGTGCTCGGCACGGACGGAAACTTTTTCAACAGCATTTTGAACACCAACAAGGAGCAGACGGATATCTATATCACCCGGGACGGCGCGCAGACCTGGCATCCCGCTTTCACCTACCACGGCTTCCGCTATGTGCGCGTGTCCGGATGGCCGGGGAAGATCAGCACGGCGGACTTCCGGATCATCGCCATCGCCAGCGAGATGGAGGACATCGGCCGTATGACTACCTCCGACCCGAAGCTCAATCAGCTGATCAGCAACATCTGGTGGAGCCAGGTGTCCAACACCATCTCGATCCCCACCGACTGCCCGCAGAGGGAAAAAGCCGGCTGGACCGGAGACATCATGGCCTTCGGGCCCACACTGTGCTTCAACCGTTCCGCGGATGCTTTCCTGACCTCCTGGCTGGACAATGTCCGCGCCGAGCAGATGGACGACGGGGCCGTGCCAATGATCGTTCCGTACCTCAAGGCCTACGCCACCTTCCTCCGCGATAACCTGGGAACAGATACCAGCTGCGGCTGGGGCGACGCCGTCATCATGGTTCCATATGCCATGTATCAAGCGTACGGCGACATGCGCGTGCTGGAAGAAAACTATGACGCGATGACACGCTGGATGGAATATATCAGAGGGCGCGCCGAAAACTGTCACCCCGAGGGGTACGAGAACTGGGATGAGGCGCATAAGGCACGCAGCCGCTATCTGTGGAACACCGATTTCCATTTTGGCGACTGGCTGATTCCCTCCATCGTGCTGGGCAACCCCGACGGCATGGCAATGAACCAGACTGCGTATGCGACCATGGGCATCGTCGCCCCTGCCTATTATGCCTTCAGCGCCCTGCGCATGTCCGAAATCGCCGGCATCCTTGGGAAGAAAGAAGAAGCGGCGTATTATTCCGACCTCTATAAAAAGATCCGCGAAGCCTTTATCACGGAATACGTACACGAAGACGGCAGCATGGACGCCGATTTCCAGGGCATCTACGTGATCGCGCTCAAGATGGGCCTGGTCACGGAAGAGATCCGCCCGAAAATGGTCGACCGCCTCTGCCGAATGATCCGCGACAACGGCGACAGACTCGACACCGGCTTCCTGAGCGTGCTCTTCCTCATGGATGTACTTTGCGAAAACGGACGCGAAGACGTGGCTTACAGGCTCCTGTTCCAGACAGGCTGCCCGAGCTGGCTGTATGAAGTGGAAAAAGGCGGAACGACGATGTGGGAGAGCTGGGGCGCCGTCGGCGAAGACGGTACCGTCAGCACCTACAGCTACAATCATTACGCCTTCGGCTGCGTCCTCGACTGGATGGTGCGCCACATCGGCGGCCTGCAGGCCATAGAACCCGGCTATAAACGCTTCAGGGTAAAACCCTCCTTCACCTCAGGGCTCACGAGCGCTTCGGTAAGCGAGGATACTCCTTACGGGAAAATCAGGATAGATTGGAGAATCGTTGCAGAAAAGACTTTTGTTCACATTGAAGTGCCCGTGAATACGGAAGCCGTGATCGAGCTGCCGGGTATGGACGCGGAAATTGTGGGAAGTGGAATATACGACAGATAATGAGTCAGGGGGACAGGTTCCTTGACTCACACAGGTGTGTGAGTCAAGGAACC
>JAFWDX010000418.1 GCA_017515945.1 Blautia sp.
CCCCTGACTCATTGAGGAACCAGCCCCTGACTCATTGAGGAACCAGCCCCTGACTCATTGAGGAACCGGACCTCTGACTCATTGAGAAACTCGGCCCGCTGGCTCATCTTGACATATCAACCTCTGCAATTTATAATGTAACTGAATTTTAGTACCACACATACAGAGGTCTCACAATGCCTTCAAAAGAAAAACTCCTGAAAAACTGTTTCAAAAACGAATTCCCAGAAATTTCACAAAGCAAGAGTTAACTTCTCTGATGACACAATGCGGATGCATTAAGGGACAAGGTGGCAGAGGATCCGGAATACGTTTCTTCCACGAAAATACAAAGCGTATCCTGGCCTTTGACGAACCTCATCCTGAAAATGAATTATATCCGTATCAGATAAAAATGACACGGCAGTTCCTGATAGAAATCGGGGAATACACGGAGGAATAAGAGGATGGAATATAAAGGATATCATGCGAGTATAAAGTACTCTGACGAAGACAGAGTTTTTGTCGGTGAAGTTCTTGGAATAAATGATTCTCTTGGTTTTCACGGAGCCTCAGTTGCCGAGTTGGAAAATGCCTTCCACCAATCTGTAGACAATTATCTGGAAATGTGCAGAGAATTCGGCAAGGAACCTGATAAAGAATATAAAGGGCAGTTCAATGTACGGATTCCATCCCGGCTCCACAAAGAGGCTGTCATTTATGCACGGATCAGAAATCAGTCTCTCAATGAATTTGTGACAAAGGCCATAGAAAATGAATGTAAGAGGTTGGCGATGCATGCGGAATGACCACACAGGGGACGGTTCTCTGTGTGGAAGCACACAGAGAACCGTCCCCTGTGTGGTCATAGTTTCCCTGCCTGCCCCACACTCTCCCCTTCCAGGATCTTTATCGGCATACGTTCCACGTAATGGTACGGTCTGCCTTCGATCATGTCGATCAGCTGTCCGGCCAGTCTGGCACCCATGTGTTCAGGCCGGCCAGTGACGGTGGTCAGGCGCGGGCTGGTCTGGGGGATGCGGTAGCAGCCGTCAAAGCTGATGAGGGAGATGTCCTCGGGCACTCGTATACCAGCCTTCTGCAGGCCGCTGAGGACGCCAAAGCCGAGTTCATCGTTAAAGCAGATGAGAGCGGTGGCGTCAAGTTTTCTGTCAAGAAAGAGGCGGGCGGCCAGTCTGCCGTGCTCAAAGAAGTTCTCTTCTTCCTGCTTCAGAGCGCGTTCTGTCACTGTTCCCAGAGCTTCCACTGTTCCTATGGCTTGTATCGTGTTCACAGCAGATCCTGTGGTTGAGCTGTCCGGCACTTTTGTACCGGGCATAACATCGAGGTCATGGCTGTTGATCCCGAGGTGGTACCTGGCGAGATCTTTCCCCAGCTCATCCCGCATCATGGAAATCCAGGCCACCGTCCTTGGATCTGCTGCCAGAAATACGTCGGAGCAGGCCAGAGCGATCTTTTTGTGGCCATGTTTGCGCAAGTAACCGATTGCTTTTTCCATTCCCTCGTACAGATTCCACTCTACGACCGGGATTGCTTTCTGCATGGGAAAGCGGTTGCCAAAGCCTGCCATCACCGCCGGAAGGTAGTAGTTTTTACCGCAGCGCCGGTCGTAATCATAGGCCGCATAGTCGTTGGACAGGATGATCCCGTCCACCAGGGTCTCCCTCAGCAGGGTAAAGTCCAGCTTACCGTTGAGCAGGAGCATGTAGCCCCGCTCCTCCGCCACCTTGAGCATCCCGTAGTAGAGATCGATGTTAAAGGAGTTGTGCAGGTCCTTGCATACGAACATGATCTGCCTGGTCTTACGCTGCTGCAATGTCATCGCCACAGGATTCGGCGTGTAATGCAGCTCCTCAGCCAGAGCCAGGATCTTTTCTTTTGCTTCTTTATTTACATAGCCGCTGTTGTTGAGCGCCCGGGAAACGACCGACACGGAGACGCCGAGCTGCCTGGCGATGTCTTTACGGGTCACTTTTCTGTTGATGACGGGGATGGATCCGTCCTGAGTTTTATCCGGCATTTTTCTTATACCTCCCTATTCGTAACTGTTCAGTCACAAGCTCCTTCACAGTTACGAGGCCACACCGAAGGCGTCCCTTGGCGGTTGAGCTTTTGTTCCACGCACCTCGCAGTAAATACGGGGTGCTGACTGAACAGTTACCTCTATTCGTGTGAAGGAACACAAGGGGACGGTCCTTTTGTGTTTGATACACAAAAGGACCGTCCCCTTGCGTTCTACGCTCACAATGCCCACGGCCGAGACTCCTCCGGATAGGAATC
>JAFWDX010000419.1 GCA_017515945.1 Blautia sp.
CCTCATTTCCCTTGACTCATCTCAGACCAATAAGCACTTCAGAGATAAATTGACATAAGAAATGAGCTTTGATAACATAAATGAGACATGGAAATTACGCAGGAACAGTCTCTTTGTGTTCTTCCAGCGCAAAAGGAGCGTCCCCTTGTAAAGGAGTATTTATGAAGAAAGAAAGTATAATTGAACTCAGCCTGCCGCTGATTTTCCAGGACCGCATGGTTTTACAGCGCGAAAAGCCGGTCCGGATCTGGGGCGAGACCAATGCCGCACTTGTCAATGTTACCCTCTCCGGCAAGTCCGGCATAATTGAACAAAAGTCCGTGCAGGTATGTGCCGGGAGGTTTATGTGTGAACTGCCTGCACAGCCGGCCGGAACCGGTTTCAGTCTGAGCGTCAGCACCGCAGACGAGAGCGGCGGTGATCCTGCCAAAATCCTTCTGCAGGATATAAGCTTCGGAGATATCTGGCTGGCATGCGGTCAGTCCAATATGGAGTACTTCCTGCGTTATGACGCACATTGGAATGACATCAAAAAAGAGCCCGTCAATCCGGATATCCATATGTACAATGTGCCGCAGATCGCCTATGAAGGGCAGCAGCGGGATCTCCCGGACAGCGGCCGCTGGTTTGTGGCTGGCGATCCGGCGTGGGCCGTATTTTCCGCTCCCGGATATTGCTTTGCGCAGGTGATCCAGCCGGAGACCGGAGTGCCGACAGGCGTTATAGGATGCAACTGGGGCGGTACCTCCGCCGTCGCCTGGATGCGTGAAGAAGATCTGAATAAAGAGCCGTTCAATGTATATCTGAAGGAATATGAAGATGCCATAAAGGATATCGATCCGGATGTTCTCCGGGAAGAGAGCATGAAGGGATGGGCCTTCGAGGAGTCCTATTCACATGCACTGGAGTGGCGGACGATGATGTATGGACTGACACGTGAGGAACAGATCGAGTGGATGGAGCATCATGCGCAGGATCCGGTACTTCCTCTCGGGCCATATCATCATTACAGGCCCAGCGGCCTCTACCACACCATGCTGGAGACCATCGCGCCGCTTTCAGTCAAAGGAGTCCTCTGGTATCAGGGCGAATCGGACAATGCCCATGCGGATATCTATGATCAGCTGATGGCAGCCCTCGTGCGCTGCTTCCGGGAAACCTTTGAGGATGAGGATCTTCCCTTCCTGTATGTTCAGCTGGCCCCGTACCAGCAGTGGCTCGATGACACCGGGGAAAACTATCCGGCCATGAGACTGGTCCAGGACCGCGCCTCTCACCTCATCGATAATGCTTACATGACTTCGATCATGGATCTGGGAGACCGGTATGACATTCATCCGAAGTTCAAAAGGGAGGTCGGCCAGCGGCTGGCCCTGCTGGCACTTGGGAAAGTATACGGCCGGGATATTCTATGTGAAGCACTCGAGATTTCTGACGCCGCATGGGACGCGGACGGCCAAAGCATACGCATCTCCCTGCACCACGCAGAGGGCGGACTGACACTCGGCAATGGAGTCACAGAGCTCTTTGCGATCAGCCAGGCTGGAAGAGCACTGACCGTTTCAGCCGTACGGGCGGATGGCGAAAGCCTGGTCGTCACTCTTGAAAAGACCGCTCCGACAGAGGGGAAAGTAAGAATCGAATTTGCGATGGAGCCCTACTGTGAAGTACAGATCTGGAATCAGGCAGGTCTGCCGCTGAAGTCATTTGTATATGAGTTTTAATGAGTCAGGGGGTGGGTTCCTTTGAGTCAGAAGGCCGGGTTCCATTGAGTCAGGGGGCCAGGTTCCGTGAATGAGTCAGGGGGACAGGTTCCTTGACTCACACACTTGTGTGAGTCAAGGAACC
>JAFWDX010000420.1 GCA_017515945.1 Blautia sp.
CCATTGCTGATATAAATCCTCCAGCTGTGAAAAAATATCCGCCTTTTCCTCAGAAAGCGCCCGTACCTGATCAACATCGGCGCATACCCGCGGATCCTCCAGCCTGCTGTCGATCTCTTTGTCCCGCTGTTCCAGTTCTTCGATCCTGGCTTCCGTCCGTTTGAGATCATTTTCCTTTTTCCGTTTGCGGGCCTGCTCTTCCTTCTGCTGCTGCCAGTTCTGTTTTCCCTCGGAAACTTCCTGAGCGCCGGCATTTTCATCCGGTCCCGGCGCGTAGATCCGGGTCATTTCATCCCTTTTTTCTATGTAATAGTCATAGTCGCCGATGTAATTGACCAGGGCACGGTTCGTCAGATCCAGGATCCGGGTGGCCGTCTGGTTGATGAAATATCGGTCGTGGGAGACATACAGAACCGTCCCCGTGTAGGTGCACAGAGCCTCCTCCAGGATCTCACGGGAGGCGATATCCAGATGGTTCGTAGGCTCATCCAGGATGATGAAATTGGCCTCGGACAGCATGAGCCTGGCCAATGAGACCCGGCCTCTTTCACCGCCGGAGAGGGAGGAAATCAGCTTGAATACATCATCGCCGGTGAAGAGAAAAGCCGCGAGCATATTGCGGATCTGGGTCTGCGTCAAAGAAGGATAGTCATCAGAGATCTCTTCAAAGATCGTCTTTTCCGGGTGCAGGATCTGCTGTTCCTGGTCATAATATCCGATATGCACCTTGGCTCCGGTCTGGATCCTGCCTTTGTCGGCCCGGATCAGTCCGTTGAGTATCTTGAGGATCGTCGTCTTGCCCGTGCCGTTGTCCCCGATCAGTGCGACACGCTCTCCGCGTTTGATGGAGAAGGAAATGTCCTCAAAAAGGACCTGCCCCGGAAAGGCTTTCGACAGACCTTCCACAGTCAGCACATCGTTTCCGCTGACAACCCTCGGTTCAAGCGTGATCCGCATCTGCGGGGCTTCCTGTATGGGCTTGTCCACTCTCTGGATCTTGCCAAGGAGCTTTTCACGGCTCTCGGCCCTTTTAATCGATTTCTCCCGGTTGAACTGACGCAGCTTGGCGATGACGGCCTCCTGGTGGGCGATCTCCCGCTGCTGATTGAGATATTCCTTATACTGGGCGTCACGGATCTGTGCCTTTTTGAGGGAATACGCCGTATAATTGCCGCTGTAGGTCCGGATCGCGCCGTTCTCCAGTTCGATGACCTTGGTCACGACCTTGTCCAGGAAATACCGGTCATGGGAGACGATGAAAACCGCTCCCGGATAATTCATCAGGAAAACCTCCAGCCAGGCGATGGAGTTCATATCCAGATGGTTGGTCGGCTCGTCGAGCAGCAGGATATCCGGCTTGCGGATCAGCAGGCGTCCCAGACAGACGCGGGTCTTTTGTCCTCCGGAAAGCGTATCCACCGGTTTTGTGAAATCCTCTTCACTGAAGCCCAGGCCTTTGAGCACGCCGATGATCTCGCTCCGGTACGCATAACCGTTTTCCATCTCAAAGCGCTGATTCAGCCGGGTATACTGCTCCATCTTCTGCTCCAGCTGATCGCCCTCCGCCTGCTTCATTTCATGCTCCAGGCTGCGGAGTCTTTCCTCCATGTCCAGGATGTCCTGGCGGGTGGCCAGCAACTCCTGATGAATGGTGCGCCCGCTCTGCAGCTCCTGGTACTGTGCGAGATAGCCGATGGTTTTGTCTCTGGCCAGGATCGCCTGTCCCGCGTCCGCGCTCATCTCTCCCATGATGATCTTCAGCAGCGTCGTTTTGCCTGCGCCATTGCTGCCGATCAGTGCGGCTTTTTCTCTTTCTTCTATATTAAATGTAACGTTTTCAAATAACCGGGAATCGCCAAATGATTTGGCGATTCCCTGACAGGATAAAATCATGTTCAGATACCTCTGAAACGGAAGCTGACCGTCAGCGGAGCACGGTTATCCAGCAGATATTCCGGATGAACCAGTGCGCCCCAGGTGTCATCTCCGCCTATGCCCATCTGGCATCCGACCCGCACAAAAGTGTGCAGCACAGGAGGCAGCTCATTGGGATGGGCTGCATCATCAAGCTGATGTGGAGAATACGGCAGCGCGCTCACACTCAGTCCATCCGTCTCAAAAAGAAGGCCTGTGCCTGCCGCATCTGTCACCTTTGCCCAACGCACATCCATCTTGTTGCCGCACTCCTGCGGTACCAGATATTTTGCCATATTGTCTTTAACAGAATTGTGATAGATCCCCAGCTTTGCATGACAACGGTCCGGATAGGTCTCCTCCGGTCCGAGGCCGTACCATGTGAGCTGATCATAATCCGCATCCAGCGTAAAGAGCATGGACAGCTCCGGGAGCAGACCCACATCGGCGCTTTCATCCAGGGTCAGGTCCACCTGTACCGTCCCGCATGGAAATACGGTGTAGGATACCCGGCAGTCTCTGGCCGGTCTGGTGGGAAGATGATATACGTAAGTCACGCGGAGGGCATCCTCCAGTTCTTCCACGAGATAATCATCCATCCGCCTGCCATGCATGTGCTTCGGAGATGCATAGAGGCTGGCGGCCTTCCACTGGCCGGCGGCAAAGCCGAGCTGATTGGCCGTATCATTGTCCGTCAGCGCACGCCAGAAATTGGGTCTGGGCTGTCTGCAGATCAGTTCTCTCCCGCCATAGCGGTAAGATACCAGCCCGCCGTGAATGTTGGAGAAAAGGATGTCAAAATCCTCACCTCTTACGCCTGTATTGGCCCATCCGTGAATGACCTCCATCCGCTGCTTCGGAACAGCAGGAATCGCATGGGCGGCTGCAAATTCCGCATCCGGGTGCCAGGTCTGCTGTCCATAGGCGACTTCATGCCCGCGCCTTGCCCAGATCGTATCCTCTTTCAGGTGGAAGGATACGGTAACTGTGAAATCATCCTTTACGGAACTGCCGCAAAGCAGTTTTCCCTCCGGCGTAAACGCACCCATAGCAGCACAGATCGCATCCGGCAGGTCATATGCGCTCTCTTCCAGAGGCCGGCAGGTATATACTTTCTGCAGCCTGCAGCGCTCCTCTCCGTTTATGTCGAGACGGATGGTGCAGTCAAAATCAGCCAGATCCACAAACAGATTTTTGTTCGCCAGATGCAGGACCGGAATGATTTTACCCGTGGCCTCATCTTTGCGCGTCCCGAAATGGATCCGGATATTCTGATAATTATACCGGACCTCCTGCATCTTTGGCGACGGATCTCTGTCCCGTCCATATACGATCCCGTTGCCGCTGAAATTGTAATCACAGGGCCTGTCCCCGAAGTCTCCGCCGTAGGCCTGATACTCGTGTCCATACCGGTCCAGTCGTGTCATGGACTGGTCAATATAGTCCCAGATAAAACCGCCCTGGAACAGAGGATCCCTGTCGGTCAGCTCTGTATATTTGTGCATGGCCCCGCAGGAATTGCCCATGGCGTGTGTGTATTCGCAGACGATGCAGGGCTTCTCTCTGTGATCGCTGAGCCATTCCTCGAGATCTGTGACAGGCGTATACATCGTACTCTCGATATCCGAAGTCTCCGGGCAGCGTGTATCCCTGTCACGACAGGCGCCTTCATAATGAACCGGTCTGCCGGGATCCATCTTATGGAAATACCGGGACATCTCAAGGATATTGTTCCCGCCCAGAGACTCATTGCCGCAGGACCAGATCAGGATGCAGGCATGGTTCTTGTCGCGTTCATACATGCTCTGTGCACGGTCCAGAACGAGTCCGAGATATTCAGGCCTGTCACCTGGAACCATATAGGAAAGGTCGTGTATCCCTTTCATGATGGAGTCCCAGACTCCATGGGTTTCCAGATTTGTCTCATCGATCACGTATATGCCATACTCATCGCACAGCCGGTAAAGGATCGATGACTTGGGATAATGGCTGGTGCGGATGGCGTTGATATTGTTCTGCTTCATGGTGGTCAGGTCTTTGCGGACCATCTCCTCGGTCAGCACCCGGCCGGCCTGCGCGCAGAATTCGTGACGGTTGACACCCTTAAAGACGATCCGCTTCCCATTGAGCAGCATGACGCTGTCCCGGATCTCAAACCGGCGGAAGCCGACCTTCTCCACAACAGTCTCCCGCAGCTCCCCGGCTTCATCCATGAGTTCAAGACACAGCGTATAAAGTACCGGGCGCTCTGCGCTCCATAACAGCGGAGCCTTAACCTCCTGTTCAAAGGGGTCTGTCAGGGAACAGCCCTCACGGACAAAAACCTTCTCTCCGTCCGGTGAGACCAGGGTTACATTCATCCGTCCGCTGCCCTGTGTCTTCAGGTCGATCGCCAGACGGGCGTCTGTGTACGCGTCATCCAGCAGGGTACGGATCCGCAGATCCCAAATATGAACAGACGGAGTCACATACAGGTACACATCCCTGTGGATCCCGCTGAACCGGAAAAAGTCCTGGTCCTCACACCAGCTGCCGGCCGTCCATTTATACACCTGCACAGCCAGCCTGTTCTCACCCTCCTTCAGATAAGGCGTCAGTTCAAACTCCGACGGGGTGAAGGAATCCTCACTGTACCCCACATACTGTCCGTTGAGCCACAATGCGAAACCGCTCTCCACACCCTGGAAGGAAATATACAGCGGGCGGCCCTGCATATGCTCCGGCAGAGTAAATGTGCGCACATAACTCCCCGTAGGATTGAAACGCACCGGGATTTGTCCAGGCTCAACCTCTTCTCTCCCGTCCCAGGGATACTGTGTATTCACATATGCAGGCACATCATATCCCTGTGTCTGCATATGTCCCGGCACATGGATCCTGTCCCAGCCGCTGCAGTCATGATCCGGCTGTTCGAATCCGGCCGGAGCCAGCGAAGGAGAAGCCGCATAGGAAAACTGCCAGATCCCGTTCAGGGAAAGACGGCAGTCAGACGGCGAATCGGGTAATGCGGGAACATGTTCATAATATCTGTGGTCAGAATGGGCCGGCAGCCTGTTCTGCTGAAATATCTCAGGATTTTTTACGATTTCAAAATCAAAATCGGACATTGGTGCTCCTTTATGGTTTTTCATAAAATAAACAGTTGTTTTTGCTCACAGCCTATATATTCCCAAATTCCGGAGTGTTTGTCAATCAGGTAAATGGCCCCCATTTTAGCCCCATTTATCCGGCCATCAGAACCGCCAGGTAATTTGTGATCACGTGAGTGGAGCTGACTTCCTCGATCTGCTCTATAAACTGTCTGACCAGTGTATTGTACTTTTTGTCTGCTCCTGCGTACGCAAGCACTGTCGGTATTCCCTGCATCTGCAGCGATGCATCGGTCATCATCATATATGCAAAGCCCTTCTGGCAGAAATCAGCAGGAATGAGCGGTATCAATGACGTGCCATTGTTTTTATAGTATCCTTTATGGCTTCCGGCTATATTGACGAATGCGGTGGCAAGCTTTTCTGAATCGCTCACAGTGAGTCCTTTGTAAGCTTTTCCTTCGATATCCCGGAAGCAGGATTCTGATTTCGTACTGGGAGAGATCAGAATATCTTCCCCGTTCCGCATATAACCCCACTGGGAAGGGGCAAGGCGGGGCATAAAATCCTGTGGAATGATATAATTGTGAATGTTTGCGTAAGCAACGGTCTCTTTTGAGACATTCGGCGTCGCAAAGCAGTATGCATACACTTTATCCAGGCCATAAATCCCGGACAGCTGCACGCCTGCCAGGTTGGCCACAGCCCCTCCGCGGCTGTGGCCCATCAGCCAGAAACGGACATCAGAGATTTCCCCTTCATGTTTTTGCATATAATCTTTTGTCTTTTCCAGCGTCAGCCTGCAGGTCTCCTCTGCAGCCAGATCAAATCCTCTGACTGTCTTACCGGTACCCAGATTAAAGTTGCTGATCCACTCGGTATGACCTTTTGTATATCCCCCGATAATAACGGCGGCGACAAGTGTTTTTTTCTTATCGTTTTCAATAATCTTAAAACCATACTGCAGCCGGACATGGTCATTATCTGTCACGGTGCTGCCGCCGTTTTCCGATCCGTTCTTGCTGAAAATGAAATTTTCATTCACCTCAAATCCGCATTTTTCCAACATTCGTCTGGCGTAATTGATCCCGTCATTGCTGTCATATGTCGTCGCGGCGCCCAGCGCAGAAAAAAATGCGAGATCAGGATCTGTCTTTTGGGAGTCAGAGAGGAACCAGCCGTCGGAATAACGGGCATCCAGCTGATAAATGCTGTTTTTATCTGACCTCGGGAACTCTATGCTCAGGTTTTTGTATTTTCCGTCCGTATCCGGGATATCCGCGGCCTGACGCACAGCCAGCGTCCAGGGGCCGCAGGCCTGAATATGAGCCTTCTTTTTGACAGAACGGATATAGACATAACAGCTTTCACTGCCAGATTTCTTAAGTTTATATCCGTTTGTATCGGAGGAACTGATGTCACCGGATTTAATGTTCTTAACGCCTTTGACCCGGGTAACCGCAATTTCATAATAGCCTGCCAGCGGATCCTTGTTCCACTTTACATAAGATGAATTGTCTGACCTTGCTGTTATCACAGCATTCGTGATCCGATTGGGAATTTTTACTGTGCAGATAACGCTGCTTTTTCCCTCTTTTCCCTTCTTATCAACGGCTTTGACATAAAAGGAAATGGTTTTCCCCGGCTCATAGGTGTCCACTTTTTTCCAGGAAGTTATCGGTTTTTTACAGGTTTTATAAAGAGAGTATTCCTTTGCGGGAGATTTCTTCATGTAGACATGGTACGCAGAAGCTCCCTCAACTCCTGTCCATGAGATCTTCAGTTTTAAGTTGGAAGCCGATTCCAGTGATACGAATAAGTTCTTTGGTTTGGGAAGCAGAGACGCAGCCTTTTTCCTGACCACGTCCGGTTCATCCGGCAGATTCGTGCCCGCTTCATTCGCATTGTTATGCAAACGCACAGTACCCGTAAGAGGCAGATCCGGATGGTTTATCAGATACTTCTGCTGGGCAAGTACGGTACCAAGCATTTCCTTTGACACCTTGACCGCACGATATTCATACCGGATCTCTGTTTTTGTCTGTCTGTCAGTTCTCTGTACGATCAAACTGTTTTCGAAGACATTATCGTATATCGATGACTTGATCCGGTTTTCTCCGCTTCTGCTGATGCTGCTCAGGTTTCCATTTTTATCGTACCGGAAAACAGATGTGGCATCACCCGCTTTTCGTGAAAGTGTTACGGCTTTTACTTTTCCCTCCGCATCCCATTGAAACCGGTACGTGCATTCCGCCACAGTCAACAACTGCACTCTGCCATCAGTTCCAAAGACGATATCCTCCTGCGGTCCTGTTTTCAGGTATCCGCTTTCATCATAGCTATACTCTGTAACTCCGTCATAGGAAACGAGACCGTCAGGCCGATACGAAAATGTATGGAGCCGGTTTCCGTTTTCGTAAACAGCCGAGAGAACGAACAGCGGTACGCTGCCCCCGGAGGCAGCCAGAACTACAGACATGCTCTGGAAGATCCAGAGGACTGAGACAACAGCCACGAAGAGCATTCGCAGCTGCTGATATTTATACGGGCGGGTATCTCGAAAACTGTTCATAAATGCCTTCCTTTCTTTTTTCACTCAGGAGTTGACGGGAACATTTTCTTACTGTAATTCAAATTTTAACACACACTGTTTATTGTATCCACAGTTTCCGCACATAATGGCAAATGAGTCAGGGGTCCAGGTTCCAAAATGAGTCAGGGGGACAGGTTCCTTGACTCG
>JAFWDX010000421.1 GCA_017515945.1 Blautia sp.
AATGGCCATTTTTTGTTCTCCGCGACGCGGCATATGTGTCCGCACAGGGGGCATTTCCCCGGCCCGCGTCGTCCAACCTGAGCCTGCCTCAGCTCCCGGACAAATGCAGAAGGTTGATCAGCAGCACCCAGCTGAGACTATAATACGTAACCACAGCCACCAGGTCATTGATCGTCGTGATCAACGGCCCCGAGGCAACAGCCGGATCCACACCGATCCGGTGGAAAAACATCGGGATCGAAGTCCCCAGCAGACTGGAAATGATCATCGCCACCAGCAGAGACAACCCGATACAGCCGGAAACCGCGAACGCAAATGCAGGCGGCTTCCCCTTCAGAACGCAGATATAAATCCCTACGATTATGATCGAAATACAACCCAGGATCAGCCCGTCACAGAACCCGACCCGCATCTCCTTGACGGCGAGGCCAATCTTCTGCCGGCCGGTGAGGCTCTCATCCATGAGGACACGGATGGTCACAGCCAGAGACTGGGTACCGGAATTACCGGCCATATCCAGGATCAGAGACTGGAAAGCCATGATCAGCGTAAGCTGAGAAACGACCTGCTCGAAAGCGCCGACGACAGTGGATACGACCAGGCCGAGACCAAGGAGTGCCAGCAGCCATGGAAGACGCTTCTTCATGCTCTCCTTGAGAGGCTCCTTAAGATCCTCCTCCGCGGTCAGACCGGCGAACTTCGCATAGTCCTCGCCCATCTCATCGTCAACGACCTCAACGATACTCTGAGATGTGATGACACCGATCTGGAAATTGTTATTGTCAAGGACGGGAACCAGATCCTCAGAATAATCCTTCAGACGCTCGATACAGTCGTCGATATTTTCATTGCCATAAACATAAGGATAGGAAGTGACGATCAGATCCCGCAGGACGGTCCCCTGACGGGCAATGATCAGCTCCTTCAGATCCAGAGCGCCGAAATAGGCCCCGGTCTCGTCATAGACGAAAAGCGTGGAAATATTGTCATTTCGCGGAGCCTGCTCCACCAGGGCATTCATGGCCTCTTTGACAGAAAGATTCTCCCTGATCGAGATGTAGTTGGTGGTCATGCGGCTTCCGATCTCATCCTCGTCAAAGGAAGCGATCAAAGCCACCTCCCGCTTTGAATCCGCATCCATCAGATCCAGCAGGAGCTCACGCCGGTTCTTATCCGTGGCGCGCAGCACGACGACCGCCGCGTCCGCGTCCATGTGGGAAACGATAAGGGAAGCTTTGCGTATATCCATCTCCGACAGATATTTGCTGGCCTCCTGTTCATCCGTATACTCCATGATATCCGAAAGGACATCGGCATTCAGAATACGGTACAGCTTTTTCCTTTCGGCCTCCGTCAGCAGAGGCAGGACCTCTGCCAGGTCGTTCTCGTGATAATTTTCGAGGCGGTCACGCATCATGACCGGAGACATGGTGCCCCGGACGATGGAAATGATCTCCTTTTTGTAATCGGGCCTCCTCCCCTCATCCGACTCATCATCGGCAGGGGAGAGGTTTTCGGGTTCAATTAATTCGTTTCTTTCCTGTTCCATTTAACCCTCCTAATCCTGGTAGACGCATGAACTGGTGATCATACCTGAAAACAGGCATGATGATCCCGTAAAACGGGATGAGTATGCCAGAGGGTCTTAATACATGGAAATCTTTGATTCCGCGTATTCAGAGCCTCTGCATATACCGCGCGGAAAACCAGACACAGGTTCCGGTTATTTGATCGTGCGTAACTGTTCAGTCAGCACCCCGCATTTACTGCGACACCGCAGGCGTGCCTTGGCAGGTGCGTGGAACTAAAGCTCAATAGCCAAGGCCACACCGAAAGCGTCCCTTGGGAGGCGCACTTTCAATGCGAAGAAAGGAGCCTGCGCCTGGCCTCGTAACTGTGAAGGCGCTTGTGACTGAACAGTTACGATCGCGCGAGTATAGTCAGAAGTCAGGATTTTATGGCTGACTCCTAAGGCTGCCGCCGCAGGGGGTAATGGTCGGAGAATGGATCCGGATCAGAAAAGAGCAGAAGAATCGGGCAAAGTGTACAGATGTAATTGTTCAGTCAGCATCTCGCATTTACTGCGAGGTGCGTGGGAGAAAAGTCCAACAGCCATGGCAAGGCGCACTTTCATTGCGAAGAAAGGAGCCTGTGCCTGGCCTCGTAACTGTGAAGGAGCTTGTGGCTCAACAGTTACGTACAGATGAACATCAGACCTGCACGCTTTGCTGCGTATTCGACCATCCGCGTCGTCTCTGTCCGTGATCTGACTTCGACCATGACCGTCACGACTGTCCATTCTGTTCACCTGCCTTTTGTATTGGATTTTGACCTGTATAAAACGATTATATAAGTCAATACATACCTACTATACACTTTTAAACAAACTTTTACAAGGTAATCTGTGCAAAAGTTCTTTTCATTCCAAGAAATTCGTTATATAATGAAAACAACATATGGACAAGTTTGATGGAGGTAAAATCATGGCCTTTAATGAAAAAAAACGCTGTCTGTTTTTCGGACTGCCCATTTCCTTTACCACATACAACATTACCGATGAGCTCATCTCCGTCACCAGCGGATTGTTTCATAAGGTGGAAAACGACGCCTATATGTACAAGATCGTAGACGTCCGTCTGGACACCAGCTTTCTGGAGAGGATCTTCGGCCTGGGTACGATCCACTGCTATGGCGGTGATGTGACCAGCCCGGATCTGGTCATCGCCCATGTAAAGCATTCCAAGGAGATTAAGGATTATATCTTCCGCCAGTCAGAGTCAGAGAGGCTCAAACGCCGCACGCTTCACACCATGAACATCGATGGCGGTGCCGGTGCCGTAGAGATGGCGGGAGACGGCCGCTGATTATGTGAATATTTTTTGCAGGGCGCAGTCGGGCAAAAAGACCAGCAGGATGATGATCCATTCATATACGGATGCCTCCTGGCTGGCTATGTAAACATTTTTGCAGGGTGCAGTCGGGCAAAAGACCAGCAGGATGATTCGTTCATTTGCGGATGCTTCCTGGGTTCCAGGTTTGCGGACGACAAGGTAATAGAAAACAAGAGCCATTCACAGCCTCCGACTGGACAGAAATGACCGGCCGGGGGTTGTGTATGGTCAATCATGGGAGACGGTGAACGGTGAAAATCGCCGCCGCTGCCGGAATACAGAGAGGGAAGGAATTTATGAAGACAAAAAAGTCAAGAGAAGAGCTTCAGGACGACAGGATCGATCAACTTGGACAGGTGGTCAAAAAGATCCGCCTCAGCCTCGGCCTTACACAGAGTGAAGTTGCGGAAGCTCTCCATGTGACTCCCGGCTATATCAGTAATGTGGAGAATAACAGGACGGCCATGTCTTTGCGTGTGCTGGTTTATTATGCAGAGTTGACCAATACGACATTGGACACGCTGGTAGGCCTTACTCAGACGGATTATCAGGCGACCGCCCTGGATAATGACATCATGAGGGCGATTTCTTCTCTGGACAGGAGAGATAAGGAAAAACTTCTCCAGACGATCCGGATCTGGACTGAGTGAGCAGACATTTATACGAGAGTGACCAGGTACGCGGAGCTCTGCGTGATTAAAGGATTTGCAAATATCGCGGAGGCATATTTCATTTTCCATATATAGTGCACGGGGGTACAGGCACTATATATATACTACGAGAATATAATTAATCCTGCAAGCATATAACATAAAGCAGAAAACACCCGGGAAAAACCTGCCGGTCGCAGGCTCTTCCCGGGTGTTTTGCTGAAATGTTCATTCCGTGCTCACAGGGGGCAACAGTAAGGCTATTACCAGGCAAGTCATCTTGTCTGTAGTGGAAGTGTACACTCCGTGCTCACAGGGGGCAACAGTAAGACTATTACCAGGCAAGTCATTTTGCTGTAGTGGAAGTGTACACTCCGTGCGCACAGGGGGCAACAGTAAGGCTATTACCAGGCAAGATGAGTCAAGGAACCTGTCCCCGTGACTCATTCTCAGATCAGCCCCTGGCTGCGTCCGAAGGCGAGAGCTTCGGCGGTCAGAGGTTCCTTTTCATTGGGGAGATCCTCATCGATCACCATATCCAGCAGGTGGGTAAGTGTCCGCCCCATGCCCTCCCCGGAACAAAATCCGAGGGCTTTAAGGTCTTCGCCGTGTATGGCAAGCGCCTTGAGAGTCAGCTTTTCGCCGGAGGAGAGGAGTTCACGGAGCATGGTCTTTACATCGTCGAAGGCCTCCAGCTGGGTCTGGATCATTTCCGGCTCCTGAGCGCGCATATCTGCTTCATGGATGAGCAGAAGTCTTTGCAGCTGAGTTGCGCCAACCTTGGAAAGCAGGCGGCGCAGACCTTTTCGTGTGATATAGCGAGTATCGTCATGGTACAGCACGAGCTGGCAGATTTCCTCGCGGCTGCGGTTGTCAAATTTCAGACGGCGCAGGATCTGATCTGTAAGCTCCATGCCTTTTTTGCCGTGACCGCGGAAATGGCGGTGGCCGTCCGGTGTTTCTGTTACGACATAAGGCTTGCCGATATCGTGGAAGAGGAGGGCGAGCCTGGTGATCTCGTCGGCTTCGGGACTGCAGCTGGCAAGGGTCGCGAGGATATGCTCCCATACATCGTAACAGTGCCAGATACTCCGCTGATCAAAGCCGACACAAGGCGCAAATTCCGGGATGATCTCCACGAACAGGTCCGTGAACTCCGCGGCAAGGGCAGGAAACCTGACGCCGCACACCATTTTGCGAAGCTCGGTCGTGATGCGTTCAGCAGAAACCTTATTTATAGAAGGAATGCATGCATGGACAGCCTGCCCGGTCGTTTCTTCTATGTCGAAATCCAGGACAGCGGCAAAGCGCACTGCGCGCATGATGCGCAGGACATCTTCGGAAAATCGGGCCATGGGATCACCGACACAGCGGATCCGTCTGTCCCGCAGATCTTCCGCGCCGCCGTACAGATCGACCAGTCCGGTCTTGTCGTTGTACGCCATGGCATTGATGGTGAAATCTCTGCGTCCGAGATCCTCCTGCAGGCGCGTGACAAAGTGCACACTGTCCGGATGGCGCCCGTCCGAATAATCCCCGTCCGTTCGGAAGGTAGTCACCTCGTAGCCGGTCTGTTCCATGAGCACGGTGACGGTACCGTGCTGGATCCCCGTGCGGATGACGGGGACATCGCTGAAAACGCGGCAGACCTGTTGCGGATCCGCACTGGTGCAGATATCCCAGTCGTGGGCTGTGCGGCCCATGAGGGCATCCCGCACACAGCCTCCGACCACATAAGCTTCAAAACCGGCGTCGTACAGCCTGTCTATGATTCTTCCGGCATTATCCGGCACATCTATTCGGATCTGATCCAAATTCTCACTCCTTATTTTACAGTGGAAGGAAAACTTCCTCATACCACACCAGGAAGGTGTAGATGGTCCACACCTTGCGCCAGGCCTGGTCATTCACCTCCAGATATTCCTTGAGCAGTGCCTCAAGCGCCTCCGGCCTGAAAAACCTGGCGGCATTTTCCCCGGCGAAGCGGCGGCGCATGTCCTCGTTATACCGGCTGTCTGCCAGCCACAGACGGATCGGAACCGGGAAGCCCATCTTTTTGCGGAAAGCGATCTCATCGGGCAGAACCTTGGCGGCGGCCATACGGAAAGCGATCTTGTCCCTGCCGTCTGCCGCCTTGAAGCGGGAGGGCATCCGGGAAGCGATGTCAAAGATGCGGACATCGGTCAGAGGCATGCGGATCTCCATGCCTGTGGAGGCGGCCAGTCGGGAGATGGCAAAATAGATGTCACCCTCGAGCCACAGCCGGATATCGACGGTCATCATACGGCTGAGCGGATCCAGGTCCGCGGTATCGCGGTAGATTTCCGTGGCAAGGCCGATGGGCAGCACGTCATCCCTGTAATGCTGCAGGAGTGCTTTTTTCTCATCCTCCTTCATAATGTTGGTGTTGCCGATATAGAAGTCCGGGAGATTGGCCCCGTACCGCTCCGCATTCTGATACATACGGTAGCCGCCGAAAAATTCGTCAGCACCTTCACCGGAATAGCAGAGCTTGTTATTTTTGGAAAGCTCGCGGCAGCCGATGGCCAGGGCGATGGTGGAAGCGTCGCCGATCGGCTGTTCAAGGGCCTTCATGACAAAGGGGACAGCCTCGAAATAATCCTCAGGCCCGATCAGGCACACATCGTTCTGACGGCCGAGCAGGGCGGCTGTTTCTTTCGCCAGGGGGGACTCGTCGAAACGTTCATCGGCATACCCGCAGGATGCCGTGACGGAGATATCCTTTGCCATGGCCACCATGTAGGAGGAGTCCACGCCGCCGGAGAGGAAGGAGATGGCTTTTTCCTCAGGCTCCTTGACCTCGGGGATGATCTGCTCAATCGTGGAATGGATCTCGTCAGCCCAGTCCTCGAGGCTCTTTGTCTCATCCGGGTGGTACTGTGTCTTCCAGTAGGAGCCGGTCTGCAGCCGGCCGTCCTGCCAGGTCAGCCAGCAGCCGGGCATGAGTTTTTTCACGCCCTGATAAAAGGTATCCTCTCCGCCCACGTAGGTCATGGTCAGATAGAGCTGGAGAATGGATTCGTTCAGGGCTTTGACGAAACCGGGCTGCGCGGCCACATCCGCAATGGAAAGACCGCAGAGCAGCTTGCCGCCGGCAGTGATGTAATAGTAAAGCGTGCGGGTGCCGAAGGGATCCCGCAGGGCAAAGGTCAGGTCTTTTTCCTCATCCTTCAGGATCAGGGCGAAGCTGCCGTACAGATGATTTCCCATCTGGGAGCCCCAGGTCTCGTAAGCCCGGGCAAGGATCGCCTCCTCACGCTCCTGCCGGCCGGAAAAGCTGCCGGGATCGAGAGAAAGCTCGCTGCAAAGGGATTTCCAGTTGCGGATTGCTCCGGAGTAAGTGAGTATCTGTACCATTTAAGCCTCCTGTAAATGAATATCCATATTATTTATCCGTCCCAATGATACCATAATGTGCATGGCGGAACAATAAAATTAATTTTCAGTTTGCTTCCCTCCCCCTTTTTTTGAAAAAACGGACGCCGGGCTTTGTATGATTGTGAGGCGGATGGAGTACTATGTCTCCCCCTGCAAATCCTTACAAAAAACGCCCGAGCCCCTGCCGTTGAGCCTCTAAGGACGCGGGCTATTCGTCCATAGACGACAGACTCTTAGCCCGCGTCCAAAGAGGCTCATGCGCCTTGGTCTCGTGAGTCTGATGGGGTCAGGCCCTCCAAACATTCTGTGAACAGC
>JAFWDX010000422.1 GCA_017515945.1 Blautia sp.
CCAGCAAATGTTATCGTTAAACGCTAAATACGAATCTAACAAATGTGATGAAGTAGAAGCACTTATGCAGCAACACTGTTATCCTATACTTTAGTAATATTTCTTCTGTGATTCGTTTTCATCTGAATCACAGAAGAAATTACCAAAGATCTGTTAGTACACCCAAATGATCCACCCCCAGCTTTTCCAGCTGCCTGGGGAAGATCTCCTTTACCTTGCTCCAGTTGGAGGGATCATAACCGGGGAATTTGTCGGCCAGATAGAAGCTGTCCCTCGGGTAACGGGCAAGTGCTTTGCCAAGCACAAGCTCGGAGTTCTCGCCGTGGTATCCCCAGGCGGTATCGTAATAATTGATGCCACCCTGCATGGCCGTTTCCACCATGCGCAGCGAGGCCTCTTCGTCGATCCGGCTGTCATCTCCATCGATCACCGGCAGGCGCATCGCGCCAAAGCCCAGCGCAGACAGCTGCATGTCCTGAAAGTTTCTGTAGATCATGATCATGTCCTCCTTGTCGTTCAATCGATTTTCGTATACCGAATACTGGAACCATTCCTCAGATATTTCTATAGATATTTCTATTGTAATTGTTCAGTCACAAGCTCCTTCACAATTACCTTCTATTCTATTCTATTTTATTTTATTATAACCACTTGCGAGAGAAAATGCTAATAGCTATAATTCATTTCATGATATGAATTTCATGCATATCAGCATGCTCCCCGGGTTTTGAGGCTGTGTTCCTTTCTATGTCCCCCTGACTTATTCCCCTTGACTTATTATTCAAAGGAAAGCCTGAGCACCAGGTGATTCATTTTCATGGTATTGCTGTATGATATATCCTTAATACATCCATACACGATCCGCAGCCCGATGTTATCCACATCATCCTCCGGACTGAACATCTGGATCTGATCCTGTGGATTCATAGGCTGGCAGTCATCTCTGAGGCTGATCTTCCAGCTGCTGTCATCTATGACGACTCTCGCATCGATCGAATGCTTTTTGCCGTCCTGAAATCCTTTTTCAATCGTATAGCTCGCCAGCTCCTCCACGCACAGGGACATGAGCATGACAGACCTTCCGGTCAGGCCCATTTCATGCCCCAGTGCATAGACCTTCTCGGAGAAGTTTACCACGTCCTGTACATCTGTGATGGTCTGTTCCAGATGTCTACCCTGTTTTGCCGCCATATCCGATGACAGCATGATCAGATCATCTGTCCGCAGCGATACCCGTCCGGCATGTTTAAAGGCGCAGATAAACAGTGTGATCGTCATCATCACCTCGCACGCCAGGAAGGCAGCCCAGACGCCGTTGACGCCAAAGGGTCTGCTGAGTACGTACGCGGCCAGGATCACGTAGACAAAATTGTCACATACGTTGAGGATCGTGGACAGCATCAGCCTTCCGGAAGCCTGCAGGAAGCGGATCCAGACGATATTCATACCGAATAGAGGCATGCTGGTCACAAACCACCGCAGGGAGGTCACCGTGAGGGGAATCTGATCCGCTTGCTTACAGTAGACACTCACGATCGGCCTGGCCAGCACGAATACGGCCAGGGCGATCACCCCGTTGATGAGCAGCATCTGTGTGACCGCGATTTTGTAGGTCTTTTTCAGAGAGATGTCGTCCCCGTCGCCGTTATATATGCTGGCCAGCATCAAAACCGTGGAGCCTCCGGCAACCACAACATTTCCGATAATGTTGGAAATATTAAAGGTTACGGTGAGGGCGGACACGGCAGCTCTGGTGCTGATGGCCAGAAGGAGACCGTTGAGTACGGCGATCCGCAGGGAATTCGCAATCTTCTGGACGCCGCTCGGCATGCCGAACATGAGCAGCTCCCTGGTTTTCCCTTTCACATGGCGTACACTGAATCTGAACAGGGATCCCTCTTTGAGCAGGCATGCCATCATGATCAGGAAACCCGCCAGATAGCTCAGTGTAGTGGCAAGACCGATACCGACCATTCCGACATGCAGGAAAACGCTTCCCAGATCCCCCACAACATTCACAAACAGCATGAGCAGGACAGACACGTAAACGACTTTACGCTTTCCCAGCAGCATGATGACAGGCTGAACAGCCGAGATCAATATGATAAACAGGTAGGAAACCGCGCTGCCCAGCATATAATCCCTGGCATCCGGAAACAGGGAATTCTCCCTCGGGAGCCGCAGGACTTTAAGGACCTGTGCCGGAAATCCCAGCACGAGCACGAGTATGACCGCCGAAACGATCACGCCCATCAGGATCGCCAGGGAAAAATAACCGTTTGTCGCGTCGCGGTCACCGCGTATCATGCTTTTCCCGATCGTGGACTGGATCCCGGAGGTCAGCATGCTGCCCAGCGCGGCAGCGGCGATCATCAGCGGCATCACAAAGCCATAGGATGCCATCGCATCCGCTCCGTAAAAACGATTCACGATAATGCCGTCCGCGAGCAATCCAAGGGAAGCCACCAGCATGCCGAGAAAGGTCACGAAAAAATTCGACATGAACAGTTGTTTGGTTAATCGATCATTCATGATTCAGCCATCTCCATATTTCTTCCTTATCATTCCGGTCGAGCAGTTCAGCCGCTTCTTTAAAGTATATCGAAAGCGTCTCCACGCTCCGGCTGCTCAGGTTGCTCCTGGAGTATCGTCTGCCGAATCTAAGTTTTTCCTTGTCCGAATCATCCCTTACCGAAATGCTGAAAACGCCTGCGGATGTACTCACTGAAGGAACCGGCAGACTGGCATCGATGAATCCTTTAAAGTGCGCGGCAATATCCATGTTGTTCCGGTAGTTAAGCCTCGCCATGTTCACGATGTCTTTGCCGCTGTCCTCGAGCAGCCAGGAATAGTCACTGTGCGCCATGGACACCTTGATCTGCTCATCTGCCCTGGCCAGAAGCGCCTGGGTATCATCGCCCTGAGCGAAAGTCAGATACACAGGCATGGGAGCCGCGAAGGCGCCGACCGTCCCCATGGAGGCGCTGTCATTCCTCGTGTTGTACAGCCAGTAGATCATGGATCTGCGGGCATGATTATATCTGGCAACGGCAAGGGCCATGGATACGATAAAGAAAGTATTGTTGTGCCTGTCGGATTTCTCAATTTCAAAGGGCATCAGCTCCACGGCGCCTTCCTTCCGATCCGTCGGATCGTCCAGCCGCAGCGTCTGTGTAAGGGTATCCGCGTCGGAGCAGACCCGCCTGTAGTAATCCTTCGCCTGCGCTTCCTCAGAGCTGCCTTTGGTGTCGAGCCAGCGCTTGATGATCCCGTAATAGTAATCCTTGCGGGGCACATGGTTCTCATCCTTATAGAAGGAAATGAAATCCTTCATCAGGATGC
>JAFWDX010000423.1 GCA_017515945.1 Blautia sp.
TACATTCGCACCGGCGATTCGTCCGAATACGACAAAGTCGCAGACCGCATTGCCGCCGATCCGGTTGCCGCCATGCACACCACCGGTCGTCTCGCCGGCCGCATACAGTCCGGGAATCGCGTTGCCGTCTTTGTCCAGTACCTCAGCTTCGGTATTGATCCTCAGGCCGCCCATTGTATGATGGATACCTGGCGCGATCTTGATCGCATAGAAGGGAGCGGTGGACAGATCGCCGTCCATACCGTTGTTGCGTCCGAACTCTGCGTCTTCACCCGCAGCTACAGCTTCATTCCAGATATTCATGGACTCCACAAAGTTCGCGGATGCTTCCTCATCAAGGCCCATCGCCTGCGCAAGCTCCTCATAAGAATCGGCCTGCACGGTAAGTCCGCTGTTAATGTACTTCTGGCAGGATGCCAGGTCATCCACGATGCGCTGATCAAAGATGATATAGGCATAGGAGCCTGTCTGTTCCAGTTCTGCGGCTGAAACCGCGTCTCTGGTGCTCATGTCGTTGCAGAAGCGCTTGCCCTCGGCATTGACCAGGATGCCGCCCATGCTGCGTACGCTCTCGGAAACCAGCAGCCCATTCTCCTGATATACGGTGGGATGCAGCTGAATCTGATCCATATCGACTGTATCGGCCCCGATCTCCTCCGCCATCAGGATCCCGTCGCCGGTAGCTCCGGCATGGTTGGTCGTCACTGCATTGGCCAGGCTCGGATCATACTGCGTCATCAGATCAAAGTTCGCGCCAAAGCCGCCGGTCGCCAGCACGACAGAGTCGGCTTTGATGGTATAATCATGCTTCTCATCAGCAGCCATGATGCCTGTTACAGTACCATCCTCTGTCAGAATGCTTTCCGCTTTTGTATTGAGAAGCACCATGATCCCAAGCTTGTCACAGTAGGTGCTGAGCTTGTCGACCAGGAAGCTGCCCACTGCGCTGCCGTCCTCAGGCTCATGCAGATACTTGTGAACCGTACCGCCGGTGGCAGCAACCTTGGGAAGCGGAGCGCCGATACCCTCCAGCCAGTTGACCGCGTCGGAGCTGCCCTCGGACATCGTGGTCACCAGATCGATATTATTCAGCTGATGGCCGCCGTTCATGGTGTCCTCGATGAACTCCTGCACGCCGCTGTCCGTGATGCCCAGCGCCTCCTGGAATTTAGTCCCGGCTGCGTTCATGCCGCCGGTTGCCTTCAGGCTGTTGCCGCCTACGAGAGGCATCTTTTCAACCACGATCACGCTGGCGCCCTTTTCCGTAGCCATCGCAGCAGCCGTCAGGCCTGCGCCGCCGGCACCCACAACAACCACGTCACAGTCCAGCTCCATCGGAGTCTTTTCGGCGGCTTCCTTCTCCTCCGGCTCTACCTCAAAGACGCTGACATCCAGACCGGCTTCCTCCAGCGCCTGCCGCACAGCCGTCTTGATCGCATCACTTGTCACCGTCGCCGCAGCCACGCCGTCCACCAGGATGCTGTTGTTGGCCACGATCTCACCCGGCAGCTCCTCGACGGCCACGGAGCCGATGCCCTCAGTCTCATTCTGTTCCAAAACGGTCACGCTGTAGATCGTGTCCGCGTCCGCGGTCACCTCGACGACCACATCCCCGTCGATACCGGCTCCGACACCAGTCGCGGTCACCGCATCCTCCGGGATCTCTGCCGCAGATGCGATACCAGTGCCCATCAGTGTCCCGGCTGCCAGCATGGCCGCCATGCACACAGATAAAAACTTTCTTTTCATTTTTCTCTCCTTTGAAACTTTTTGATTGTGCCGTATTTCCAAGTAATACTATGATACCAGTGAATCTGCGAAAAGGCAATTCACTAAATTCATATTTTTCTCAAGTTCATGAGTCAGAGGGACAGGTTCCTTGACTCATTATGAGTCAAGGGGAGAGTCAAGGGAACAGGTTCCTTGACTCATCAAATGGAGTCAGGCCCCGAAAAAACATGAACGGAGCATAAACAAAATATGGCCCATATAGGGATTCATACTTTGTTCATGCTCCGTTCATGCCTAGTTCCAAGGGCCTGACCCATCTTACTTCAGCTTTACAGCCCATTCCTCTTCTTTGAATCCGGTCAGGACAAATCCGTCGCCGACCACCAGAGGACGTTTCACCAGCATTCCATCGGTTGCCAGAAGTGCGAGCTGCTCATCCTCACTCATCTCCGGCAGCTTTTTCGAGAGTCCCATTTCTCTGTAAGGAATGCCGCTCGTATTGAAAAAGCGTTTCAGGGGCAGGCCGCTGAGGCTATAATACTCCCGCAGCGTTTTTTCATCCGGGTGATCTGCTTTGATGTCAATGACTTCATGCTTAATTCCATTCTCTTCCAGCCATTTCAGAGCCTTCCTGCAGGTTGTGCACCTGCTGTAGCAATATACCTTAAGCATTATTTCCCTCCATATTCGTGTTGCGTTTTGTTATTGTCATTTGACTTAAATGAGTCAAGGAACCTGTCCCTCTGACTCATTCTCCAGATACCGCACTGCCTTTCCGGTTGTCATGGCATACTGTATCTCCGACCGGGTGCTGGATCCGATATAGCCACCGACATTGATCACATAGATCTCATCAGCCATATCGATTTTCCGTTTATGCATGTCATCCAGCATTTCCTTAGTACCCTCTGTCCATACCTCACTATCCCCGGAATGGCCAAACAGACCTACACTGATGACAATATTCCCCTCAAGCGTCAAACGCTTCTGAGCCTCCATGAATGCTTCCTTAAAGCGTGTGCTGCCGCAGAGGGTAATGACTTTGTACTTACCAACCATCTCAATCTAAACTCCTAAGTGCAGTTTCCGGCAAATCCGGATTTTATTCAGGGAATTTCAGCAATGATCTCAGCGATCGCTACCGGCACCGCTTCTCCGCTGATGGAGATCCTGCCGTTTCCCTGCAGCTCGCAATGCAGGTACCCGCCGCGTTTTGAGGCCTGATACGCATAAATCTTATCCTTGCCCAGCTCTCCTGACCAGTAATCCGCAATCTGACAATGCGCAGAACCGCAGACAGGATCTTCAGCTATGGCAAGCTTTGGGCAGAAGCTGCGGGAAACGCAATCCGTTTCTTTTCCAGCTGCGGTCGCATTCTGAATACGTCCTTCAATGCCTTTCAGCAGTTCCTGATCCGGTTGCATGGAACGTACCTGCTCTTCCGACTCAAATACACAGATCAGATCCAGTCCAAGCACGGCTTTTACGGGACGGATACCGAATGCATGCTCCATCGCATCCGTGACCGGAATCTCAGTGAGTTCATAGGTCGGAAAATCCATTTCGTACAGGCTGCCTCTTCTCCGGACTGTCAGCACACCACTGAGTGTATTAAACTGTACAATGTCGCTGTCCGGCTCATAATAATTCAGGATCACGAAGGACGACGCCAAAGTGGCATGCCCGAAAAGCTCTACCTCTGTTCCCGTGGTAAACCAGCGCAGATGATAACCGGCTTCTTCCTTGACGATGAATGCCGTTTCAGAAAGGTTATTTTCCATCGCCAGCTTCATCATGGACTCTTCAGACGGCCAGTTTTCCATAACGCATACTGCTGCGGGATTGCCGGAAAAAGGCTTATCTGTAAATGCATCTATTATGTACTGTTTCATAAA
>JAFWDX010000424.1 GCA_017515945.1 Blautia sp.
AAGTGCGCCTGGCCTTGGCTGTTGATCTTTTGTTCCACGCACCTCGCAGTAAATGCGAGGTGCTGACTGAACAGTTACCTCTGATCAAATAATAAACAAAGGATTGTTCGTTACAACTATATATGCTAGAATATTCTCCAGATGTTGCCGTTAAAACGGTATAAGAACCGTCCCCTTGTGTTCTCAAATTCTCAAAGGAGGTATCATTATGGAAAAAATCCTGGTCGCCTGTTTTTCCGCATCCGGCGTGACAAAGGCCGTCGCGCAGTCACTCGCTGAGGCTGAGGGCGCCGATTTCTTTGAAATCGTTCCCGAAACACCTTACACTGCCGCCGATCTGGACTGGCGGGACAAGCATTCCCGCAGCACTGTCGAGATGGAAGATCCTTCATCCCGTCCCGCGATCGAGGGCAAGGTAACCGACATGGCGCAGTATGACACTGTTTTCATCGGCTTCCCCATCTGGTGGGGCCGTGAGCCAAGCATCATCGACACCTTCCTGGAGTCCTATGATTTCTCCGGCAAGGTCATCATCCCCTTCTGCACCTCCGGCGGCAGCCCAATCGGATTCACGGGGGACAGGATGCGTCAGATCGCCAAGGGCAATCCGAAGGTCGTCAACGGCCAGCGCATGGGCGGTTCCCTTTCACGGGAGGACCTCAGGCTCTGGGCGGATGGTCTCGAGATCGACTGAGGCCGTAATGAGCGAAGCATTTGTAAAGATCAATCTGCACGGGCTGACGCAGGAAGAGGCTGTCCGGGTCATCGACAAGGCCATCCGCGAGGCCGGCCCCACCACCTATCACCTGCAGCTCGTCCACGGTTATAACCGCGGTACACGCCTGCGGTCCATGATCTATGACTGGTATAAGTATGATCCCAAAGTGAAGCGGATCATACCAGGGGATAATCCCGGTATTACGGTTCTCGTGCTCAGGGAATTATCTTGAGTGACACAGATGGGGTCTGGCCCCCGGAACAAAGTGTGAACAGGAAGTGAACAAACCATGAACCCATGAGGTTCATGGTTTGTTCACTTCCTGTTCACGCTTTGTTCCGGGGGCCAGACCCCATTATCACTCACTCCAGCGGGTAATGACAGGCCACTTCCCGTCCCTCTCCGCATCCGCGCAGCGGCGGTTCCTGTGTCCTGCAGGTTTCGGTCGCGTACGGGCACCTGGTGTGGAAGCGGCAGCCTGCCGGCGGATCCACCGGACTGGGGATCTCTCCCCTGAGCAGCTCCGCGTGCTCGTTTCGCGCGGATGGATCAGGATCCGGCACCGCTTCCAGCAGGAATCTGGTGTACGGATGCCTGGGTTTTTCATATACTTCTCCTGTCGGTCCCGTCTCACACAGCTTTCCCAGAAACATCACACAGACACGGTCTGATATATATCTTACAACGGACAGGTCATGGCTGATAAACAGATAGGCCATGCCTCTGGAGCGCTGCAGTTCTCTCAGGAGATTCAGGATCTGATTCTGTACCGACACGTCCAAGGCGGAGACAGGCTCATCACAGACGATCAGTGCCGGATCCGCGGCCAGTGCCCGGGCAATGCCGATGCGCTGGCGCTGACCACCGGAAAACTGGTGCGGATACCTGTACAGGAACTCTCCGGGTACACCGACAGCCTGCATCAGTTCGAGCACACGCTGCGTCGTCTCCTTTTTGGATGAACATGTATGATATGTGCGAAGCGGCTCTGCGATAATGTCACGGACATTCATCCGCGGATTCAGGGACGCGTACGGATCCTGAAAGATCAGCTGGAGCTGGCGTCTGTATTTCATAAAATCCTTGTCTGACAGACCGTTCACAGCTTCTCCCCGAACGAAAAGCTCTCCGGACGAGGGTGAAAGCAGCCTGATCAGCACCCGCCCGAGCGTGGACTTGCCACATCCGGATTCCCCAACCAGTCCCAGAGTCTCGCCCTCGTAAATCCGGATCGACACGTCAGAAACGGCATGTATTTTTTTACCATGTCCGGCCGGAAATTCCTTTGTCAGGTTCTTGCCTTCAAGCAGGATTCCACCCATCTCTCTGTCCACCTTTCCCTTTATACTAGAGGGTCTTAATACGTGGAATGCTTTGCTTCCACGTATTTAGAGCCTCTGCATATACCGCGCGGATATTCAGGTACATTTTCCATTTATTTGATCGCGCGTAACTGTTCAGTCAGCACCTCGCATTTACTGCGACACCGCAGGCGTGCCTTGGCAGGTGCGTAAGATCAAAGTTGAACAGCCAAGGCCATGCGCACTTTCAATGCGACGACAGGAGCCTGCGCCTCCCAAGGGACGCCTTCGGTGTGGCCTCGTAACTGTGAAGGAGCTTGTGACTGAACAGTTACGATCGCGCGAGTATAGACTCACAATCGAAATTTTACCCACC
>JAFWDX010000044.1 GCA_017515945.1 Blautia sp.
CTGTTCAGTCACAAGCTCCTTCACAGTTACGAGGCCAGGCGCAGGCTCCTTTCGTCGCATTGGAAGTGCGCCTGGCCTTGGCTGTTGGACTTTTATCCCACGCACCTCGCAGTAAATGCGAGGTGCTGACTGAACAGTTACAGTGAATCAATGATTCGGTCTCCCTGACTCAATTGTGACTCACATGAGTCAGGGAAGCTGTCCCCAGTGACTCACATGAGTCAGGGAAGCTGTCCCCAGTGACTCACATGAGTCAGGGAACCTGTCCCTGTGACTCAAATGAGTCAAGGAACCTGTCCCTGTGACTCAAATGAGTCAACCTGTCCCCCTGACTCAAATGAGTCAGGGAACCTGTCCCCTTGACTCATTTGAGTCAAGTGACCTGTCCCTGTGACTCATTCTCTCATTCAAGCAGGAGGTAAATCATGAAACCAGTGAAAACCGCCGTCATCGGCTGTGGAGCGATCAGCGACATATATCTCCGCAATATGACCGGAAAGTTTTCCGGTCTGGAGGTATGTGCGTGCAGCGCCGCACATATTGAGAACGCACAGAAGAAGGCCGCGGAGTATGGCATAAAAGCGGCCACAACGGAGGAGATCCTGGCGGATCCCGGGATCGAGATGGTCGTGATCCTGACGCCTGCGCCGGCACATTACGATCTGATCCGCCGGGCTCTGCTTGCCGGGAAACATGTCTATACGGAGAAACCCATAGCCACCAGGCTGGATCAGGGACTGGAACTGCTGGCGCTGGCAAAGGAAAAGGGCCTGCGTCTGGGCTGCGCGCCGGAGACCTTCATGGGCAGCGCGGTGCAGACCGCGAGAAAGGCTCTGGAAGATGGTCTGTGCGGACAGCTCAGTTCGTTCCATATCGTGGCCAATCGTGATCTGACTGTGCTTGCGAGTATGTTCAGATTCCTGCGGCTTCCGGGAGGCGGGATCGCCTATGATTATGGTGTTTACTATCTGACTGCGCTCGCTTATCTCCTTGGCTCCATGCAGCGGGTTTATGCGCAGAAAGGCAATTTGAATCGGATCCGGAAAAACTGTATACCGCACGATCCGGAATTTGGTCAGGAATATGTGTATGACAATGAGGCGCAGGTGAATGCCATTCTGACAACGCAGAGCGGGATCACAGGTACCCTCTCTCTCAATGGCGACAGCGCCATGCAGGATCAGGCTTATTTCACGATCCAGGGCACCGGCGGAATCCTCCAGCTCGGCGATGCCAATCAGTTCGGCGGACCGGTCCGGTTCCTGCCCGATGACCCGCGCAAATGTGAATGGAGGACTCTCGAACCGGTCTCGGAGCTTTCGGATAATTGCCGCGGTATCGGTCCGGCCGATATGGCCCGGTGCATTCGCAACGGGGGCGATCATCTCGCATCCGGCGAAATGGCCTGCCATGTGCTGGATATCATCGAACAGATGATGAACAGCGCCGAAAGCGGGACGGCCTGTGAGATACAGACACGGTTCCCGCGGCAGGGACTGCTCGAGGGGACGGGTGAACTGTTGCTTAAATAGAGTCAGGTTAAATGTTTTACCAGAGGGTCTTAATACGTGGAATCAAAGGTTTTCACGTATCAGGACCCTCTGGTATATTATTTCGTCTTAGCGCAAAACATTTGAGAATGCCGGCATAATCTGGTATGATGTGTCAAAGCGTTTTATACTCGCGCGATCAAACAGATGGAAGATGTACCTTGTTTTCTGTGCGGTATAAGCAGAGGCTCAAAATATGTGGAATAAAACATTTCCACGTATTAAGACCCTCTGGTAAATGATCAGAACAGGAGATAAAGAATTGAAACTGACAATGCTTGGTACAGGAAACGCACTTGTTACAGAATGTTACAATACCTGCTTCATTCTTGAGGACAAAGGACAGCTGTTTATGACAGATGGAGGAGGCGGCAATACTATTCTACATCAGATCAGACATGCCGGTTATAACTGGATGGACATTCGGCACATATTTGTAACGCACAAACATATCGATCATCTGATGGGAATCATCTGGATGGTCAGGATGATCTGCCAGTTTATGGATCATGGGGAATATGAGGGAGATGCTTATATCTATTCACATGGAGAGGTGTTGAATCTGATCCGGGAGATGGCGGGAAAGCTTCTCCGGGAAAAAGAAGCTGCCTTTATTGATGACAGACTCCATCTGACAGAGATCTCCGATGGAGAGACGCTGGATATTATCGGCCATAAGGTCACATTTTTTGACATCCGATCCACAAAGGAAAAGCAGTTTGGATTCCGCATGGAGCTTGCGGACGGAAAGGCGCTTACCTGCTGTGGAGATGAACCGCTGACAACTCAAACCGAGCATTATGCCAGGGGTGTAGAGTGGATGCTGCATGAGGCATTCTGCCTGTATTCGCAGGCGGATATCTTCGATCCGTATGAAAAACATCATTCCACGGTAAAGGATGCATGTGAACTGGCTGAAAGACTGGAAATAAAGAACCTGGTCCTGTATCATACGGAAGACAGGAATCTTGCAGACAGGAAAAAACTGTATGGGAAAGAAGGCCGGCAGTATTATCACGGAAATCTGTGGATCCCGGATGATCTGGAGGTATTGACAATATAGCCGGTCAGGCTTGAGCCGTTAAGTCAGAAATAACCGCAAAAATGCGTTTTTAGATGGGCTCATTTTGGTGCATTGGAAGTGTACCATTCAGAAGACGACTATGGTATAATCCTGGCTGCTGAGCATTTGTTTCACACACCTGTCAGGGCTCGTTTGCATTGTCGTTGTAGATGCGGGGGGCTTACGGAACAGTTACATATTCTGCAAAAAAGGAAGATCAAATGGTAGACATTCACGCCCACATTCTCCCGGGACTTGACGACGGTTCCGAATCTCTTGAGGAGTCCCTGGACATGGCCCGGCTGGCGGTGGAAGAGGGGATCACCCACATGATCGCCACCAGCCATGGCAACTTTTACGACTATACCTTGCAGGAGTACAGGGAAGCTTTCCGGCTCGTGAGCGATGCCCTGGAGCAGGAACGGATTCCGCTCAGACTTCACCCGGGGATGGAAATTTTCCTCAACAGGCACGCGATAGATGGAATCCGTGACGGTTCGCTCCTGCCGCTGGGCAATACGCACACATATCTGGTGGAATTTGATTTCGGGGAAGATCCCCGTACGGTACTCACAATGCTGGAGAGCCTTTTGCGGGATGAACAGGCGCCGGACCGTACGCTGATCCTGGCGCACCCGGAGCGCTATGAATTTATGCTGCGGGATCCGGATCTGGCCTATTACCTGAGAGAAACCTGGCCCCGCAGGCTGTACCTGCAGACGAATGCCGGGAGCCTCGCAGGCAGACTGGGCCAGGCGGAACAGCGGCTGGCGTGGAGATTTCTGCAGGACGGGCTTATCCAGCTCATCGCCACAGATGCCCATGACGCCTCATTTCGTCCCCCTGCACTGCAGTCCCTCACGCAAAGCCTTCAGAGAGAGTACTCTGAGACAGACTGCAGGATCTGGCTTTCGGAGAACCCCAGCCGGGTGCTTAAAGGACGGGAGCTGATCAACTAAGAAAAGTGGAGCTGGCCTTTCAGTGAGTCACGGGGACAGGTTCCCTGACTCACACATACGTGTGAGTCAAGGCAGTGAGTCACGGGGACAGGTTCCTTGACTCACACATACGTGTGAGGAGGAGCCTGTCCCCGTGACTGAAAGGCCAACTCCCATATATTTGCTGGAGGGCCAGCCGTCATCCACTTACCGGAGGTGCAGCCCTCATATATCTGCCTGAGGGCCAGCCTCAATCTTCTAAGAGCGCCAGCATCTGCGGAAAAGGCTCCAGGCTCCGCTTCAGTATCCCATGCATCTGTGCGATCGCGATCCCGTAATTTACGATCGGCACGCCGGCCTCCAGAGCTTTCCCGATCCGCCAGGACATTTCCTTCTCATTCAGCATACATCCGCCGCAGTGCACGATCAGCGCATAATCCGACAGATCCTCCGGAAAATCTCCTCCGGATGAATAGGCAAACTCCGGCTCTGCCTTACAGAACGCGCGGATCCAGCCGGGTATTTTGACAGTTCCAATGTCGTTGCACTGCCTGTGATGGGTGCATCCCTCGCTGATCAGGACCCGGTCTCCGTTTTTAAGGGTTGCCAGCCGGGCAGCACCCCGGACAAGCGGTTCCAGGCTTCCCTTATACCGGGCGAAGAGAATCGAGAAACTGGTGAGCATGACATCCGCCGGTGTATCCTTTGCCACACGCCCGAAGGCCTGGGAATCCGTGACGACCAGAGCCGGCGGCTTCGCGAGAGCCTCCAGAGTCTGAGGAAGTTCCGTATCCTGGCAGGAGATAAAGATCCCGTGATTGTCGAGAATATCCCGCATGGTCTGCTGCTGAGGCAGGATCAGCCGCCCTTTCGGCGCGGACTCATCCACCGGGATCACCAGCACCACAACATCACCCGGGGAGATCAGATCACCGATGAGTTTCTTCTCATTCTTCAGCTTCTGCGCAAACGCCCCGAGTCTTTCCTTCAGTTCGTTCACATTTTCTCCCGTAAGGCTGCTGACGTAAATACGATTCTCCGCGTTTTCTTCGCTTTTTTTAGCTGAATCTGTTTTTTCTGCGATAATATGATTCTCCGCATCATTCACGCGATCCTTCATCAGATCCGCTTTATTAAAAGCAATCAGATAGGGCAGCTTTTTTTCTTTAAAGAGAATTTCCAGCTCCAGATCCTCCTGCTGCATGCCGACCGTGCTGTCCACCACAAGGACAGCGAGATCCGTCTGCGCCAGGATCCGCCTGGCTCTTGTCACACGCTTTTCACCCAGCTCTCCCTCATCGTCCAGACCAGGAGTGTCAATGATCACCACCGGTCCGAGCGGCAGCAGTTCCATTGCTTTTTTCACGGGATCTGTTGTCGTTCCCTTTACATCGGAAACCACCGCCAGCTCCTGCCCGGTCACCGCATTGACCAGGCTGGATTTTCCGGCATTGCGCAGCCCGAAAAAGCCGATGTGAAGACGGTTTGCGGACGCGGTATCGTTCAGATTACTCATAATGTTCTCC
>JAFWDX010000425.1 GCA_017515945.1 Blautia sp.
TACATTTTCCATTTATTTGAACGCGCGAGTATACATGACGATATGATATAATAAATCTTCCAGGGAGGAATATGTCATATGTCTACAGCCGGTATCATCGCGGAATATAACCCCTTTCACAAAGGGCATCTGTATCAGATCAAAGAAATCAGAAAAACGTTAAATATCGAATATGTCATCATCGTCATGAGCGGCGATTTTGTCCAGCGCGGAGCACCTGCCCTGTTCTCAAAATACGACCGCACCCGCATGGCGCTGCTCGGCGGCGCGGATCTGGTGCTGGAGCTGCCGGCCGCATACAGCACCGCCAGCGCGGAGCGGTTCGCCATGGGCGGCGTTCAGCTGCTGAACCGGCTGGGGATCGTGGATTATCTAAGCTTCGGATGTGAGACGGATACTCCCGGAGAGATCCTGGAAATGGCGAAGCTCCTTGTCCTGGAGGAGCCTGGCTTTAAAGAAGCCCTTCGGAGCCATCTCGCATCAGGAGACCTGTTTCCGGCTGCACGCATGAAGGCTTTCTTCGATGCATATCCCGGAGCTGACAGAAAAACGATGGCAGGGCTCTTCACGGAGCCGAATAATATCCTCGGGCTCGAATACTGCAAAGCGCTCATCCGCACTGGCAGCCGCATCCGGCCCGCTCCTCTCAGGCGCGCAGGCCAGGGCTATCATGACACAGCCTTCATACCCGGCTCATGTGCCAGTGCGAGTGCGATCCGTGATCTGCTCCATACTTATCTCTCCTGTGGTGAGAATACGGCTGACGCTCTTCCAGTATGGCGGCTCCCTGGCGATAATTCCTTCGCATGCGAAAAAGATGCGGCTGACGGCGTTTCTGTCCACCGGCTCCCAGTATATCCTTCCCTCGCCCGCGGGAAGGATATCGAGGAGATCCTGTCAGACACACGCCTGAGAGACGCGATTCCAGAAACGGTTTTCCCGATCCTGGGGGAAGCGCTTACCAATGGAAGAATTATATTTGAAGAAGATCTCGACGGGCTCCTGCATTATCGCCTGCTCATGATGAAGGATGATGAAGCCAGGGACCTGCTGGACGTGCCGGAGGATCTGGTACGGCGGCTCCGGCATCTGCTGCCCGACTATCGCGGATTCCTGCAGTTCAGCGAACTGTTAAAAACAAGAAATCGCACCCTGGCGGGAATCCGCCGGGCGCTGATCCACATTCTCCTTGACATAAAAAAAACGGATCAGCCGCAGTACTGCCGTGTGCTCGGCTTTCGCAAAAGCAGCAGTGACCTGCTCCATCAAATCCGCGCGGAAGGAAAATGTGAGCTGATCATAAAGCCATCTGCCTCAGCATCACTGAGAAACGACAGATCGGGGCTGCTGGCGTCCGAGCTGTATCGGAGTATTCTGCTCAATAAAAGAAGCACCCCTGACGAGGTGCTTCTCAGGAATGAACTGCAGAGAAGTCCGGTTATCATAGCCTAAATGAGTCAGGGAACCTGTCCCCCTGACTCATTTCCCCCTGACTCATCCAAAAATGAGTCAAGGAACCTGTCCCCGTGACTCATTCAGGCAGCTGTGCCGGCGGGGCATTCAAGATGGACATGAATTCCTCGCCTGTGATGGTCTCATGCTCATAGAGATACTGCGCCAGCTCATGGAGCTTACCGATATTGTCTCTGAGGATCTTTCGGGCGCGTTCATGCTGCGTGCGGACCAGTTCAACAACCTTTTTATCCAGCAGCGTCTGCGTCTCAAAGGAACAGGTCAGAGAAGCGTCCCCGCCCAGGTACTGGTTACTCATGCTCTCCATTGCGACCATATCAAAGTCATCGCTCATACCGAAGCGTGTGATCATGGCTCTGGCCAGTTTTGTCGCCTGCTCGATATCATTGGAAGCGCCGGTAGTGATACTGTTGAAAATGATCTCCTCCGCCGCGCGTCCTCCGGTATACGTGGCGATCTTATTCTCCAGCTCCTCTTTGGACATCAGGAAATGCTCCTGTTCATCCACCTGCATCGTATATCCCAGCGCGCCGGACGTGCGCGGAATAATCGTGATCTTGTGCACAGGCGCGGATTCGGTCTGTTTGGCAGCCACCAGCGCGTGTCCGATCTCATGATAAGCGACAATGAGTTTTTCCTTATTGGAAAGCACCCGGTTCTTTTTCTGATAACCGGCTATGACCACCTCGATGCTCTCCTCAAAATCGGCCTGGGTCGCAAACTTTCTGCCATCCCTTACGGCACGCAGGGCAGCTTCATTGACGATATTGGCCAGCTCCGCACCGGAGGCACCGGCCGCAGCTTTTGCAATGTCTTCAAAGCGGACGGAATCCGCCACCTTGATCTTTTTCGCGTGTACCTTGAGGATCTCCTCCCTGCCCTTCAAATCCGGCAGCTCCACAGGGATCCGTCGGTCAAAGCGGCCCGGTCTGAGCAGAGCCGGATCCAGGGAATCCGGCCGGTTGGTCGCGGCCAGGATCACGACTCCCTTGGAACCGTCAAAACCATCCATCTCGGCAAGCAGCTGATTGAGGGTCTGCTCTCTTTCATCATTTCCGGCAAAGCCCGAACCGTCACGCTTTTTCCCGACAGTATCGATCTCATCGATAAAAACGATACAGGGTGCCTTTTCATTGGCCTGTTTAAACAGGTCGCGTACTTTGGCCGCGCCCATACCCACAAACATCTCCACAAACTCAGAGCCTGAAATGGAAAAGAAAGGCACTTCAGCCTCGCCGGCAACTGCCTTGGCCAGCAGGGTCTTGCCTGTTCCGGGAGGACCGACCAGCAGGGCTCCCTTCGGCATCTGCGCCCCGATATCGGCATATTTGCCGGGATTGTGCAGATAATCCACGATCTCTGTTAGCAGCTCCTTTGCCTCATCCTCCCCGGCTACATCCGAGAACTTGATCCCGGTAGAGGATTTCACGTATACCTTGGCGTTGCTTTTGCTGAAGGACATCATGCCGCCGGCTCCGCCCATGGAATCCATCAGTCTCTTGCTCAGA
>JAFWDX010000426.1 GCA_017515945.1 Blautia sp.
CTGAACAGTTACGCAATTTTTGACCGTTGTAATCGGACGAAAAACAAGCAAAATGGTGAAGTTATTTCTTTAAAGATCATTCGGCGCTGTCACAAAATAACTTGTACAGATTGCTTAGGATTTTCATTCGAGAGTGCAGCTCTTAAATCATGAGCATAGAGGGCTATTTGATTGATTTTTGAGCTGTGCTATCGAATGAAAAGACAAACAAGGATAATGAGTCAGGGAACCTGTCCCCGTGACTCATTTCCGCGCAGTATATGCAGAGGGTCTAAATACGTGAAAGCAAAGCATTTCACGTATTTAGACCCTCTGTTATATGTGTCACCTGACCGGACGCCGGGAATGAGTCAAGGAACCTGTCCCCGTGACTCATTCAGAAGCATGTAAACGCCCCGTCGATAATAAAGTCAGACCCGGTCGTAAAGCTGCTGGTGTCGCCTGCGAGGTAGACGCAGATGCTCATCAGTTCTTCCGGGGTGCCCATACGGCCGACCGGCGAATAAGCGTTCCACCGCTCGATCAGCGGTTTAAGGAATTCGCTGGCAGAGATCAGCTCGGTCGCGATGTAGCCCGGGCTGATGGAGTTCACGCGCACGCCGCATTTTGCCCACTCCACGGCCAGAGATTTGGTCAGCTGAATCACGCCTGCCTTTGACGCATTGTATGCGCACTGAGGCTGCGGAACATTGACGATATGGGCGGACATGGACGCGGTATTGATAATGGAGCCCCCGCCATGGGCCATCATGTATTTCCCTGCGATCGTATCGGTCAAAAATACGCTGTTCAGATTGACATTGATCACCTTGAGCCACTGGGCGTATGTCATCTCACTTGCCGGCGCATTGATGCAGATCCCGGCGTTCGCATGGCAGAAATTAAGGCCGCCGAGTTCAGCTACGACCTGGTCGACCATGGCCTGTACCTGTTCCTCCACTGTGACATCCGTCTGAATGGCGATCACCTTTCTGCCGGTTGCCTCTGCGAGCTCAGCCGCAGTTTTCTTTGCCTCTTCGATGTCCATGTCCACGATGGCCACATCCGCACCGGCTTCCGCGAAAGCGGTAGCCGTACGTTTCCCGATTCCCCGGGCGGCACCGGTGACAAAGCCTGCTTTTCCGTCAAGACGCATTTTTTCTACAATACCCATGATGAAACCTCCTGAAAAAAAATGAGTGGTAGAAACTGTTCAGTCAGTCCTTGCATCTGCTATCATACCGCAGTTTCTGTTCACGACCTGACTGAAACGGAGTATACATGAGTTAAAGAACCTGTCTCCATGACTCATTCAGCCGAGCTTAGATCCCGTTCAAGGCAGGCAGAGCTGGATGATTCCCCGGTGCGATCATAGGCCAAAAAATGCGCGAAACCAGGACGCATGGCTCTCTTGGAGTGCAGGCGATGCGTCAAGGCGATGAGTCAAGGAACCTGTCCCTCTGACTCATTTCAGGCTCACTCTTTGGTTGCCAGTTCCTCCAGGAACTCATCGAGGAAGATCTGGGCGGCACCGACCGCGACGGATTCCACTGTGGAGCGGCAGGGGATCAGGTAGGTCTGGGCCTTGTCGTCAAAGGGGTTGAGTTTATCTACTCTCTCGTAGAGGTTCTCAAAGTCCTGATTGACGTAGGGGCCGACATAGCCGCCCAGCACTACTTTTATGTCTCCAAGTACGCGGACGTTGTGGACCGCGATCGCCAGATCGTCGAGATATTTGTTCCAGACTTTGACAAATTGCGCGTTGCCTTCGTCTTTTTGGCGGAAGAACTCTGCAAGGTCGCCTTCTGTATATTGATCCAGTACACCTGCGTTGCACATGCAGTCAAAGCAGCCGTAATTTCCGCAATAACAGCGCTTACGGGAACCGGGTGCGACGAGCATATGGCCGATCTCTCCTGCCCGGTTGTTGTCACCGGGGAAGATCTCTGTCCGGCCGATGATGGCGCCGCCAACACTGCTGCCAAGGCTGATGTAAAAGGCATATTTCAGGTCCGGGCTGGCGGCAGCTTCCGCGTATCCGGCCGTATAGGAATCGTGAAAAAGCCGTGTCGGATAAGAAATGTACCGGCAGATCTCTTCTTTTTTCCTGCCGGAGAACTGAAGGGTACGTCCGTAGACCACCTCCTCACCGTCCTCCGAGATCAGGCCGGGCACACTGATCCCCACTCCCAGCAGGGCTGACGGAGCAATCTCCTCTTTTTTGCAGATATCTTCTACGATTTCTCCGATCTTTTTCAGATATGTATCGTCGTTCAGATTGAAGGGGATCCGGCAGCGGATGACGCTGCCCACCGCTCCTGCCAAGTCAACGGAGACGCCTGTAATATGATGCCCTGTGAGGCTGATGCCGATCGCCACGCGGGCTTTCGCCCTGATGCTGTAAGCGGTCGCATTCCTGCCCCCGGTGTTGCGGATCTGACTGGATGTATCGATCAGATCCTCACCGGAGAGGTATTTCAGATTCTGCGTAACCGTAGGAAGGCTGATCCTCAGTCCGGAAACGATATCCTGCTTGGATACCAGATGATTATCCTTAATAAAGTTATAAATCATGAATCGGTTCTGTAACTTGATATCTTTATTCTTCAGTTTGTATTCAGACAAACCATTCCTGACAATCTCCGCGCCCATGCTTTATTCTCCGTTCTTGGTTGTTTTGCCCTGCCGTCCATACGGATAAGCAGCAACATTTGACAATTAATTAACATACCATTAATAAAGAATAACATTTTTTTACGGAGAATTCAAGTACAGAGAGCGTAAAAGCAACTGTCTAATTCGTCAGGATGCCTGACGCTTTTGGGACAGGCAGTCAGTGCCGGAATGCCGATGGTGGAAACCATAAAGCCGTTAAGGAGACCGATCAGCGTAGCCAGACCGATGGAAAGTTTTCTTCATGTTACATTTCCTCCTTTATCTGGGTAGGTAGATTTGTCCGGCCTCGGGAGCGGTTTCCTCCGGCCTGCCTGCTATTTCATGCACTTTCGTGCAAAAAATACGTTTTCTGTAACTGTTCAGTCGTAAACTCCTTCACAGTTTCCCTTTACTATATCCGTCTTAATTTAACCTGTTTATTCTATAGCTTTTTATATTGTCTTTTGTTAAATGTGTTTATTTAACGATTCCAATATTATCACCGAAATCAGCTTTTATCAACCCGTATTTTTTTACTAAATTAAGAGTATGTTTTTGTATATTTTCCACAGTTTCAAACCAGACCGGCATCAATTCATTCTGATCACAGACTTCACGATATCTGACTTATTATTCACGCTCTGGTCCATGGCGTTCTGAATGTCGTCGAACTCAAAAAAGAAATTGCAAACTGTTTTTGGTAATATTTTACAAATACAGTGAATGAAATGTTTCTTCCCGACAAAAAAAGGCCGCAGGCAGAACGCGAACAGGTCATGAACTCTTTTGAAGTTCAACTCCTGTTCATGTTCTGCCTGCGGCCTTTTTGCGGGAACGGACCCCGTCAGAAAAATCCAATGCAGCTTTATCGCGGGAAGACTCCCGCCACCGAATCCCTGAGCACCAGTTCGCTGTCAAACAGCCAGTTGGCGTCAAAGCCGGGATCCTCGATCATCCGCAGCATGTTCTGAGACACCTTTCTTCCCAGCTCTTCCTTTGGATGGGGGAAGGAGGTCAGGGGCACCTTGCCGACGCCGGCGAGGTAGGAATCGTCGATCCCGATCACCGACAGGTCCTCGGGCACGCGTATCCCGCGACGCAGGGCGAGTTCGATGACCTGGTAGCCCACCTCGTCATTGTAGCAGAGCACGCCGGTGCACCCTTGGATCCTGGAGAACAGATAATCCTCGATGACGCTGACATTGACCGTCATGGGTGTGTCCAGCCACAGGACCTGCTCGTGTCTCACCTTGAGTCCGGCCCTGAGGATCGTTTCCACGAAGCCCTGGTAACGGAGGGGGCCCTGTCTGTCGTCACCCTTAAAGATCCCCGCGAGGCGCTGATGGCCATGGTCGATGAGCACCTGGGTGGCCTTTGACGCGATCTTTACATCGTCAATGCGCACGCAGGGTGCCGGGAAGTCCCGGTAGGAGGCGTTGAAAAACAGGATCGGGATGCCTCTGTCCCGGATAGCCTGGTAATAGCCCAGATTCGGATTGGGAAGAGCGCTTTTGGCCGGCTCCACGATCATTCCGTCTATGTTGTCCTTCTCCAGGATGGATTCGAGGATGGAGCGCTCACGGTTCAGACGGTTGTCTGTAAAGGATACCTGCATGGCATAGCCGTTTTTGGCAAGTACATGTTCGATCCCTTTCAGGGTCTGTGGGAAAATATAGCTTTCATAGAAGGTGCTGACCACCGCGATGTTGTGTGTCGCGGTCCGGACACGCCGTACATTCGCCTGGCCGATTTGACCAGCTGGCGCAGAACCCGCGGGCTGCGGCAAGGGCTCCGCTGCATAGCCTGCCGACGGCACAAGCTCTGCCGCAGGACTGTCTCCCGCCTGCGGCTGGTCCGGCCTTTCCTCCGGCTCGGACGACAGGCCCGGGATCTGTGCAATATATGTCCCGCTGCCCTGTACACGGGTGACCAGGCGTGCCGATTCCAGCTCGCCGGTGGCGTGACGGATCGTCTGGCGGCTGAGGCCGAACATGCTGCTCAGCTGTGCCTCGGACGGCAGACGGTCCCCGGATCTGAAGCGTCCGCTCTCGATCCCTTTTCTCACCCACTCCATGACCTGGAGGTATTTCGCCTCCTGCGTCGGCATCTGTGTCATCTCCTCTCCCGGAAGTATAATCCCTGTGTTTGTCTGCGAGTCCTTTGTTAAAACGAGGAAACGTCCCCTCGTTTTACTTGATGACCTTGAGCGATTCTCTGTCGGCGAAGACGGCCACAAAGATCAGGAAGACCACGCCCTGGAACAGCTGCATGGCCTGGGTCGTCAGACCGATCATGGTCAGACCACTGGTCAGCACGATATACAGCAGAGAGCCGATGATCACGTTCAGGAAACGGGACTTGGCGCCGCCCGTGATGGGCATGCCACCCAGTACCAAAGCGATCAGGATCTGGGTCTCCAGCTGGTTGCCTCCGGAAGCTGTAACCGAGCCGACCTTGATGACGTTGATGAAGGCCGCGAAGCCTGTGATGGCGCCTGCCAGCACATAGATCAGGAATTTCATCAGGTCTGTGCGGATACCGGCGAATTTGGCAGCCTTCTCGCCTGCGCCGATGGCACGCAGGTCGATGCCAAAGCGGGTGAAGTTAAACGCGATAAATCCGACGATGACGACGATCAGGGTGCAGGTCAGTTTCAGCCTGTCCGTATTCATCAGCACCAGCTTCGCGCTGCCGCCCACGGGCGCGCTGGAGGTCAGGTACTTGATGATGCCTCTGAACAGGAACATGGTGCAGATCGTCACGATGAAGGATTTGATCTTGCGCTTTACATAGAAAAATCCGTTGATGGCTCCGATGGCGGCGCCGGCCGCGATACCGGCCACGACGGCCAGCGGGACGCTGGTCTTGGAGACCATGCACACGACGATGGAGGAGATACCGAGGATGGAGCCCTGGGAGAAATCAAGGCCGCCCATCGTCATGATGAAAAACACGCCTGTCGCCGCGATCATGGTCACGTAGATCTGGGACATGACGAGAGATATATTTTTGATCATCCGCCCCTTGGTCAGGGTATTGAATACCAGAAAGACGACGACCAGACCGACGATCGGCAGGAGGGAACGGATCATAGAAATGAATGACAGTTTCTTAAGCTGTTCCTCTTTTGAAACTGCGCTGTTATTTGTTTTGTCAGCCATGACGTCCTCCTTATACCATCTTCGCGATCAGGGAATTCTCATCCAGGTCCGGGCTGCGCTGCAGATCGCCGTTGATCCGGCCGTCCTTCATGATCAGGATACGGTCGCACATACCGATCAGCTCCATCAGCTCCTCGGAGATCATGATAATGGATTTACCCTCTTTGCGCATTTTGTCCATGAGCTGGTAAATGTCCTGTTTTACCTTGATATCGATGCCTCGTGTCGGGGAATCCAGCACCAGGATGTCGGAATTCTTGCCGATCCAGCGGGCAAGAACCACCTTCTGCTTGTTGCCGCCGGACAGGTCGGATACGAACTGATCCGTATTGACCATCTTGACGGACATCTCAGCCGCATATTCATTCGCGAACTTTTTCATTTTGCCCCTGGAAAGCAGGTGCAGGAAGCCGGTCAGCTCTCCCAGAGAGGGCAGGCAGATATTGTCGCGGATGCTCTGATTCATGACCACGGACTCGTTGTCTCTGTCCTTGGACGTGTAGGCCATGCTGTGGCTGATGGCTGTGGGGATGTCATTGATCTGGGTCCCGTCGGCCAGGGTCACGCTGCCCTTGCGGTCAAAGGAAGCGCCGAAGCAGGCCTTGCCCACTTCATGCATGCCGGACTCGGACAGTCCGCCGAAGCCGAGGATCTCGCCCTTGTGCAGTTCAAAGGAGATGTCCTGGATCTGGCCGGGAACGGTCACGTCCTTTACTGAGAGGACCACTTCGTCAGAAACGGCCTCGCCATAGTCTGCCCTGTAATAATCGCCGGTGACTTCACGGCCGACCATGAGTTTCTTGAGGTCGTCCTCTGTCACGTCAGCGCTCTTTACGGTATCGATGTAGACACCGTCGCGCAGACATGTGATGGTATCCGACATGCGCAGCACCTCGGGCAGGTCGTGGGAAATAAAGATGATCGTATTTCCCTCGGAGCGGATGCGGTTCATCTGCTTGTACAGCTCTTCACGGCCTTCCTGAGAAAGGGCGGTCGTTGTCTCGTCGATGACGACGATCTTAGGATTGAAATAGGTGGCCTTGACGATCTCGACCAGCTTGCGGTCCTCAAAGTTGTAATCGTCGACCATGGCGTTCGCCCGGATCCGTCCGAAGCCGTACTGATCCAGGAGCTTTTGCGCCTCGCGGTTCATGGCGGAGGTGTTTTTGATCCCACGGTTGACGAACCTGTCCTCATGACCCAGGAAAATGTTCTCCGCCACGGTCAGGCCGGAAAGGGTACCCAGCTCCTGCACGATGATGGAGACGCCTTCGTTGTTGGCTTCTACCTGATTTTTGGGATGGATCTCCTTGCCGTCCAGGACAAAGGTGCCGCTGTCGATGCTGTAAATACCGGTCAGCATGTTGGTCAGGGTGGATTTGCCGGAACCGTTCTCTCCGATCAGGGCATGAACCTCGCCTTTGTTCACATTAAAAGAAACATTCTGCACAGCCTTTGTAATGCCGAAGGTCTTGCAGAGATTCTGAACCTGTAATCTTACTTCGCTCATCACGCATACCTCCTTCGCATTACTTGACGATCTCGCCCTTGGTGACCTTGGTGGTCAGGGTCACGATGATCAGCAGCGCCAGGCCGGAGATGACATCATTGACGGCCGTAGGAGCGCCCAGGGCGACAAAGCCGTAATAGATGATCTGCAGGAAGAATTCGCCGATAATGATCGCAGGGATCGGGATACCGTATTTTTTGAGTGCCACGCCGAGGAAACATCCCATGGTGGGATAGAAGTTACGGCTCATGGAGAGCATGCCTGTCTCCGCGACCATGGAAGAACCGTAGCTGATGGTCAGGACCGCCTCCACGCCCAGGAAAGCGCCGGAGATGATAAAGGCGATCACTTTGTATTTATTGATGTTGATACCCATGTTTTTGGCGACAAATTCATCGGAGCCAATGGCATAGGTGTATGTTCCGATCTTGGTGTAATTAAGCAGCAGATAAGCTGTAATGAAAGCGATGACTGCCAGGATCAGGTTGCAGGGCATCGCGCCGAAAGCCCTCAGATTGGAGGGGAGGGTGGCGGACTGTCCGCCTGCGATATAGCTGGCGATGGCTTCATAGATCAGGGCCAGGCCGGTGGTAACGATCATGGACGGGATGTGCAGCTTTACATAAAAGAAGCCGTTGAGCAGGCCCACGATGGCGCCGGTCAGGATGCAGCCCGCGATCAGGCCGAAGTAGCCCAGACCGAAACGGGAGGCAATGACTGTGCCGACGATGGAGGAAAGCATGATATTTGCGCCGATGGAGAAGTCAAACATCCCCATGACCATGACGAAGTAAAAACCTACCGCGCCGGCGGAGACCATCAGCGAGGCTTCGAAGTAGCTGAGCAGGTTTTTGGGGGAGCCGAAGTTGCCTGGCGTGATCGCTTTGAAGATCGCCCAGGATGCGATGACAAGGAAGATCAGGATCGC
>JAFWDX010000045.1 GCA_017515945.1 Blautia sp.
CGGAGGTAAATCATGAAAAGAGAATCTTTTAAATCCCGCATCGGCTTCCTCCTGGTAAGCGCGGGATGTGCCATCGGCATCGGCAATGTATGGCGTTTTCCGTTTGTGGCAGGCCAGAACGGCGGCGGCATCTTTGTCCTGCTCTACCTTTTCTTTCTGCTCGCTCTGGGCGTGCCTGTCCTGACCATGGAGCTGGCTGTCGGACGGGCCAGCCGCAAAAGCGCCGTTCTCGCCTACAAATCACTTGAAAAACCCGGCAGTTTCTGGCATATCCATGGCTGGATATGCATGCTGGGCTGCTTTATCCTGATGATCTACTACACAACGGTATCCGGATGGATGCTCAGCTACTTCTTCAAGTTTGCCGCCGGCACCTTCACACCCGGTATGGAAGCGGATTCGATCGGAGGCGTTTTTAACGGACTTCTTTCCTCCCCCATCCAGATGATCCTCTGGATGGCCATCATCGTGGTGCTGGGCTTCTGGGTCTGCAGCTTAGGCCTGCAGAACGGTCTCGAGCGGATCTCCAAATTTATGATGACCGCGCTGTTTGTTCTGATCGCTGTGCTGGCTGTCCACAGTTTTTCTCTGGATAATGCAGGTGAGGGCATCCGGTTCTACCTGCTGCCGGACATCTCCCGGGTAAAGGAAGCCGGGATCGGCAGTGTTATCTCCGCCGCCATGAACCAGTCCTTCTTTACGCTGAGCCTCGGCGTGGCCTCCATGGAGATCTTCGGCAGTTACATGAGCAAGGATAAGACCCTGACCAGTGAAGCCGTCAGCATCTGCGGTCTGGATACCTTCGTCGCCCTGATGAGCGGCATGATCATTTTCCCCGCCTGTTTCTCCTTTGGCGTACAGCCGGATGCGGGACCGTCCCTGATCTTCCTGACCCTGCCCAATGTTTTCGTCAACATGGCCGGCGGCCGTATCTGGGGCACCCTGTTTTTCCTTTTCATGACCTTCGCCAGCTTTTCGACTGTCATAGCTGTTTTTGAAAACCTGATTTCCTTCTGCATGGACATGTTCGGCTGGGAAAGAAAAAAAGCTTCGCTGATCAACTGCATCCTGGTGCTGGTCGGCAGCCTGCCCTGTGCGCTCGGTTATAATATCCTCTCAAATATCCACCTCATCGGCGGAAGAGACATCCTGGACAGTGAGGACTTTATCGTCAGCATCTGCCTGCTGCCGATCGGATCTCTGATCTTCCTGCTCTTCTGCGTGACAAAATGGGGCTGGGGATTTGACAGCTACATGGAAGAGGCCAACACCGGAAGCGGTCTGCGCCTGAGCCCGAAGCTCAAACCTTTCTTCCAGATCGTCCTGCCGATCCTGATCCTCGTCCTTCTGATACAGGGACTGCGCTGATATAACGGAGGATCTGAATACGTGGAGATCTTTGATTCCACATTTTCAGATCCTCTCCATATACCGTGCGGAAAACCAGGTATATTTTCTATTTATTTGATCACGTGAGTATATAAAAAACTGAGATGGGGTCCGGCTCCTGGAATAAAGCGTAATCTTTGTTCCCGGTCCGGACCCCATCTCTTATTTTGACATTTTCTTATAATTATAGTAAACTGAAAGTACATGATTGAGATTCTCAGAATAAATCTATGGAAAGATACAAAAAAGAAAAAGATTTCTGAAGGAGGATTACAAAATGACTGCAAAAGAACGCTACGAGCTCTGGATGCAAAAGCTGGATCCATCCGATCCCCTGCATCAGGAGCTGGAGGGAATCAAAGACGACGAAGCCCGGATCACGGACTGCTTTTATCAGGAGATCGTATTCGGAACGGCCGGGCTGCGCGGCATCTGCGGCGCCGGCACGAACAGGATGAATGTGCTGACTGTAGGCAGAGCCACCCAGGGCATTGCCAATTACATTCTGGCTTCAGGTGAAGATCCGTTAAAGGGCGTGGCCATCGCCTACGACTGCCGTTACCATTCAAAGGAGTTCTCCGAGCTGGTCGCCTGCATTATGGCAGGCAACGGGATCCGGACCTATCTCTTCCCGTCCATGCGTCCCACACCGGAGTTATCCTTTGCCATAAGGCGTCTGGGCTGTCTGTCCGGCGTCAACATGACTGCCAGCCATAATCCCAAGGAATACAACGGCTACAAGGTATACTGGTCCGACGGTGCGCAGATCTCCGGAGAGATATCCGACGGGATGCTTGCCGAGATCCAGAAGCTGGATTTCTTCGACGATTTCCGGATGCTTTCTCTGGAAGAAGGGAAGCAGAAAGGACTCGTAGTCATGATCGGAGAAGACATGGACAGAGCATATCTGGACTATGTCAAGGGCATGAGCCAGCACCCGGACGAGGAGCTGGACAAGAGCATCCGGATCGTTTACACGCCGCTTAACGGTGCCGGATCCATCCCCGTACGCACGGTCATGGATGAGATGGGCTATACGGATTTCCATATTGTGCCGGAGCAGGCTGAGCCGGATCCGGAGTTTACGACGGTTGGCTATCCCAATCCGGAGGATCCCAGAGGCTTCGCCCTCGCCCAGGAGCTGGGCCGCAAGGTCGGCGCTGAGGTCCTGATCGCCACTGATCCGGACTCAGACCGTATGGCTGTGGAGGCACTCTGGGACGACGGCACTTACCACTTCCTCAACGGCAATCAGACCGGCGCCATGCTGATCGCCTACATGGCCGAGGGCATGAAGCAGGCCGGCAGATACCAGAGAAAGCTGCCCTGATCAAGTCCATCGTTACCGGAGACATGGGCGCCGCCATCGCCCGCAGCTACGGCATCCGCGTATTTGAAGCCCTGACCGGTTTCAAAAATATCTGCGGCAGGATCCCTGAGACAAAGGCCATGGGATACAGCTACTTCTTTGGATATGAAGAAAGCATCGGCTGCGCGCCGGGCGAGGAGGTCCGTGACAAGGACGGCGTCTGCTGCGCCATGCTGGTTTCCGAAATGGCCGCCTGGTATAAGAAAAAAGGCATGACTCTCCAGCAGGCACTGGAGTCCCTGTATAAAAAATATGGCTACTTCCGCGAAGATCAGGTCTCCCTCGTGCGCGAAGGAGCTGCCGGAGCCGCTCAGATCAGCCGCATCATGGACGCTTTCCGCGGTGCCAGACCTGCCTCTTTCGGACCCTTTACCGTACAAAAGACGACGGATTATATAAACGGATATGAGGATATTCCCGCTTCAAACGTTCTGCGCTTCGATCTCGGAGAAGGAACATGGTTTGCCATGCGTCCCTCCGGCACAGAGCCAAAGATCAAATTCTACTACTATGCCGTATCGGATAATGCCCGGACTGCCGAGACGACCGTAGAGCAAATGAAAGCCACGGTACAGGAACGCATCCGCGCGGCGGAAGAAGCATAATGAGATAAAGTATCTGTTCAGTCAGCACCTCGCATTTACTGCGACACCGCAGGCGTGCCTTGGCAGGTGCGGGAGAAAAAAGTTGAACAGCCAAGGCCAGGCGCACTTTCAATGCGACGAAAGGAGCCTGCGCCTGGACTCGTAACTGTGAAGGAGCTTGTGACTGAACAGTTACGAGATAAAAAACAGGGGACGGTTCTGTGTGTGACATCACACACAGAACCGTCCCCTGTAATCTTATAAGACAGGATCATCCTCCGCACTCATCGATCGCCTTGCGGATCTGACAGCAGAGCTCAGCGTATTGATATAATCAGCCTCTGCACTCGTCGATCGCAGTGCGTGCCTGACGGCAGAGCTCGGTGATCTTGTCAAAGTTATGGCTGGAGATATCAGCCTTGGTGCAGACCCAGCTGCCGCCTACAGCCGCGATGAACGGAGACTCGATATAATCCTTGATCGTATCTGCGCTTACGCCGCCTGTGGGCAGGAATTTGAGGCCGACAAAGGGAGCGGAAAGGGCTTTCATCGCCTTGAGGCCGCCGTACACATTAGCCGGGAAGAATTTGACCAGATTCAGGCCCTTCTTAAGCGCCATCATGATCTCAGTCGGTGTCGCAACACCAGGCAGGATCGGGATCTGGTTCTCCACACAGTAATCCACAGTCTCGGGATCGAAGCCCGGGGAAACGATGAATTTTGCGCCAGCCTCCAGAGCGGTCTTGCACTGCTCCAAGTTAAGCACGGTGCCTGCGCCTACCAGCATATCCGGTACATTGTCGGCAACAGCCTTGATAGCATCTCTGGCCGCCGCGGTACGGAATGTGATCTCCATGGTATTAATTCCGCCTGCAAGCAGAGCCTCTGCTGTGGGAACGGCATCCTCTACGTTTTCAATAACAACTACCGGAACCAGACCGCATGCCATGCATTTCTCAACTACACTGCTCATGATGTTTTCCTCCTGCATTCATTTAAGCTGTATTCATTAAAAAAGAAAGGATCACTATACTCGCGCGATCAAATAAATGAAAAATGTATTTGAGTTTCCGCGCGGTATATGCAGAGGCTCTAAATACGTGGAAGCAAAGCATTCCACGAATTAAGACCCTCTAGTATGTTTAGGAGGCATTCGTAAATGAATGGATCATCTTGCTGTTCCATTTATTTATGGCTGACTCCTTAGTTCATTTACATTATAACACATAATTTCACATGTATAAAGATATTCCGTAACTGTTCAGTCAGCACCTCGCATTTACTGCGACACCGCAGGCGTGCCTTGGCAGGTGCGTGAGACAAAAGCTGAGCAGCCAAGGCCGGGCGCACTTCCAATGCGACGAAAGGAGCCTGCGCCCGGCCTCGTAACTGTGTAGGAGCTTGTGACTGAACAGTTACGATATTCCTTGCTATGAGTCGCGGGGATTCATGAGCCTGGTTTTTGTTCACGGAATGACTGAAACGGGATACCTATGATGAAGAATCTGTCCCCGTGGCTCATCGCCACCTGATTTCATCAGCCGGGCTTCGATTTCGTTCACGACAGGCAGAGCCGACGTCCGGTTACAGGATAGCATGAGTCAAGGAACCTGTCCCCCTGACTCATGCCTTGCGGTAAAGCTCAAATCCAATCTCCTTCAGGTTCTGAGGCAGCATCCTTACCCGCAGACGGATCTGCTCGCGGACCGGCTCCTCCAGTTCTTCATACGGAACCATTTCCGGCCGCGTGCGGCTGTCTTCATCGTATGGTCCCTGGTGCCATCCTTCCTGTGCCCTGTCAAGGATCCATCTGCGGTGATCCAGGTCCGCAAGCTCCTCCAGGACAGGTCCGTAAAGCTCCATGATCGCGTCCGCCGCGCCGGGCTGTACCGGACGCAGGCCATAACTGGTGTCATAACCCTGCAGGTATACGCCGATGAAGTAGATCTGTGAAACATACTGACCGCGGTACTCCTGGGGCAGTTCATTCCATGGTGCCATCTCCGGAAGCTGATTCAGGCGTTCGACCTCTTCTGCGCCGTTCTGGAGCTGGGCAGCCTCCTCCAATCTCTTCTCCCGCATGTTCTCATGCGCGATCTGTGCGTATTTTTCCACATAATCGCCCATCATCTGTTCAAAGGACAGGCGCTTGCGGAAATCCATCACATCCAGGTGGATGTCCAGCTGTTCATCCACCGGCAGGCAGGAGGGCGTAAAACGGCTGACCTCCGAGAGCCTGCTCATGTCGAGGATAAACTCCAGCGACCTGGAACCATGCCTGTATTCCGAAACGGACAACAGCGCCGAAAGCATGCCGCGGGATATATTGACCAAACCGTGATCCGCGTCATAAATACCGGAGGTCTTGCGTACGATCTGTTCCCTCATGAGCATGGCTCTGCGGATAATATGGCTGCGGTCTGAGTCGGACACGGGGTTTGGCCCTTTTATGTTAAGGATCCCCTGCAGCCGGCTGACAAAGTCCGTGCCCTTGATCGTCCTGAAGGCCAGCGCCTCTTCGTCATTGTGGGGCAGGAAACCGCGGAAGGAGAAAGCCGTCGCGCCGGCAAAGACAAAAACGGCGCCTTTGATCGCGTGATTCTTACCAC
>JAFWDX010000046.1 GCA_017515945.1 Blautia sp.
ACAGCCTCTTAGCCCGCGTTCCAAGAGAGCCATGCGCCCTGGTCTCGGACATTTTTTTTGCCGACGGTCCCACCGGGGGATACATCCGGCGCTTCCCGCCGTGAATGGAATTGAAGCCCGGCTGAGATAAACCAGGGGGGCGGTGATGAGTCAAGGGACCTGTCCCCCTGACTCATCAAATATCCAGCAACCTCTGCGCATTTCTGCCCAGGATATCGTCGGTTTCCTCCTGTGTAAGCGGCAGCTTCCGGATAAAATCAAGGCTTTCGCGGGGATCACTCCAGGGAGAGTCTGTCCCGAAGAGGATCTGGTCCGGGCCGAAGGCGCGGACGATCTTCATAAACGCGTCAGCATCCAGCATCGACAGATCTTCGGGCCGCCAGTATCCGTCCAGGGGAACCATGGCCCCGGTGGAAAAGGAGGTGTCCAGCCAGACGCCGGTATCGGCCAGCAGGTCCGGCACTTCATCCCAGTTGTGCCATCCGCCCATGTGGGCCAGCACCAGGGAAAAGGGGCCGATCTCCTGCACCGCATGTCTGCACATCGCGGGAGAGCAGTGCACGACGCCGGGAATGCCGACATCCAGGCCGGCATGGGTGACGACGATCAGGCCCAGCTCCGCGGCCCGGTCGAGGATCCGCAGAAAACGGATATCATCGATATCTGCGCCTTGGTAGACGGGGTGGATCTTGAAGCCTTTCATCCCAAGCTCCCGGATCCGGGCAAGCTCATCTCTGTAGCCTTCATAATCCGGATGCATGGTGCCGAGGGACAAAAGGCCCTGGTCGTTCATGGCTTCATTGAGCCTCGCGGAGGCGTCGTTGATGTGTTCGACCTGCCTGGCCGCCGTGGCGACCGGCAGGATCACGGAAAGATCGATCCCTGCCGCGTCCATGTTGCGCCGCAGCCCGTCGGCCGTACCGTCCGCAAAGGTGACGGTATGGGAGTTGTGCTTCAGCTTGTCGAGGGTGGCGGCAGCGATCTTTTCCGGAAACGTATGTGTGTGAAAATCTATGATCATGACTTGTTCTGTTTTTCAACCAACCTTTCGCCGCAATAGATCTCGCGGAGCTTCGGTTTGTCGATCTTGCCGGTCGCGTTGCGGATGACATCGGCGAAGATGAGCTTGCGCGGGCGCTTGTAGCGGGGCAGATCCAGGCAGAAGCGGTTGACCTCTTCTTCTGTGAGGGTCTCTCCCTCCTTGACCTGGATGATGGCTGCGGCGATCTCGCCCAGACGCGGATCGGGCAGACCGATGACGGCCACATCGTGGATCTTGTTGTGGGCGGCCAGGAAGGATTCGATCTGGACCGGGTAGAGATTTTCGCCGCCGGAGATGATCACATCCTTCTTGCGGTCTACCAGGAAGATAAAGCCGTCCTCGTCCCTGCGGGCCATGTCGCCGGTGTGGAGCCAGCCGTTCTCGAGGATCTCGGCAGTGGCTTCGGGATTTTTGTAATACTCCACCATGACGCCGGGGCCTTTGACACAGAGCTCGCCTACTTCGCCTTCCGGCACGGGCTCGTTTTTCTCATCCACGATCTTGACCTTCCAGCCGTAACCGGGTACGCCGATGGCGCCAACCTTGTGCACGTTGCCCAGGCCCAGATGTACGCATCCGGGGCCGGTGGACTCGGACAGGCCGTAGTTGGTATCATACTGGTGATTCGGGAAATAAGCCATCCAGCGTTTGATCAGGCTCGGCGGTACCGGCTGGGCGCCGATATGCATCAGGCGCCACTGGCTCAGCTGGTAATCCTCGATCTTGAGGTCGCCGCGGTCAAGGGCGGCGAGGATGTCCTGCGCCCAGGGCACGAGGAGCCATACGATGGTGCAGCCCTCTGTCGAGACCGCGTGGAAGATCGCCTGGGGGGAATTGCCCTTGAGGATGACGGCGCGGCTGCCGGTGTACAGGGATCCGAACCAGTGCATCTTGGCGCCGGTGTGGTACAGGGGCGGGATGCACAGGAAATTGTCGTTTTTGGTCGTCTGGTGATGGATCGCCTCCATGCGGGCGGACTGGCTCAGGGCGGAGTGCTTGAGCAGGATCGCCTTCGGGAAGCCGGTGGTGCCTGAAGAGAAATAGATCGCGGCGTCGTCCGTGTCCTCCACCAGGATCCGGGGAACCGAGGAGGAGCTGTTGGACGCCTGTCTGTAGTAATCCTCTGTATAGGAAGGACAGGCATCGCCGACGAAGTACAGCAGCATGTTGTTCTTGAGCTTGTTTGCGATGTCTTCGATCCGGCCGATGAACTCCGGTCCGTAAAAGAGGACGTCTGCGTCCGCCGCCTGCAGGCAGTAGTCGATCTCATCAGCTGTGAAGCGGAAATTCAGCGGTACGGCGATGGCGCCGGCTTTGAGGATGCCGAAATAGATCGGCAGCCATTCCAGGCAGTTCATCAGCAGGATCGCGCATTTCTGGCCGCGGCTGATCCCGCGCTCGAGGAGCATGTTGGCCACGCGGTTCGCTTTCTCATCAAAGACGGACCAGGTGATCTGGCGGCGGTAATAGGCCGTGGAGGTGGGCTGGATCAGCTCATATTCCTTCCATGTGACGCGCTGCTCTTCACGGATCTCGGGATTGATCTCCACGAGAGCCACTTCGTTTCCGTATAGCTTGTTGTTTCTCTCCAGCAGGTCTGTAATAGGCATGACACGGTTCCTCTCTTCTTGTCTTGTGAAATATGTGGATCATCACATAGTTTTGCAATTTAAACCACTAAAGTATATTAGCCGATTTCCACCCGTCTGTCAAGGGGAGAATGAGTCAGGGGTGAGTCAGGGGGACAGGTTCCTTGACTCATTTTTCAAGGACGGACGCCGGGCCAGGCAGGGCTATGAGGCGGGAAGCGCCGGATGTGTCCCCCGGTGTGACCACGAAAAAAATGCCCGAGCCCTTTCCGCTGGCTCTCTAAGAACGCGGGCTATTCGGCCATAGACGCCAGCCTCTTAGCCCGCGTTCCAAGAGAGCCATGCGCCCTGGTCTCGTGCATTTTTTTTGCCGATGGTCACACCGGGGGACACATCCGGTGCTTCCCGCCGTGAAGGGAAATGAAGCCCGGCTGAGATTACCGGAACGTGAGTCAAGGAACCTGTCCCCGTGACTCATTCGAAGCCCGGTTAAGATAACCGGCGCATGAGTCAAGGAACCTGTCCCCCTGACTCATGGCAATTATATGCTTTACTTCGATAAAATATCATGTTACAATCCCTTTTATTGGTAGTTATGATATGTCCGCCGGAAGCGGGGAATACTCCGAAGACATTCCGGCGAGTATAAATATACTGGCATAAGGAGTGATGATTATGAGACAATTGATGCTGGGCAACAAGGCTGTTGCCCGCGGGCTGTACGAGGCCGGTGTCTGTTTTATCTCCAGTTATCCCGGCACGCCGAGTACCGAGATCACGGAGGAAGCGGCCAAATATGATGAGATCTACTGCGAGTGGGCGCCGAATGAGAAGGTGGCGATGGAGTCCGCTTTCGGCGCATGTCTGGCGGGCAGGAGAGCTTTCTGCGCGCAGAAGCATGTGGGTCTTAATGTGGCGGCGGATCCTCTGTATACGATGTCTTACACCGGTGTGAATGCCGGTCTGGTCATCGGGGTCGCGGACGATGCGGGTATGCATTCCTCACAGAATGAGCAGGACAGCCGTCATCACGCCATCGCGGCAAAGGTACCTATGCTCGAGCCGTCGGATTCCGCGGAGGCGCTGGCTTTTGCCAAGGCTGCCTATGAGATCTCTGAGCAGTTTGACACACCTGTACTGCTCAAGATGTGTACGCGTGTGGCCCATTCACAGTCCGTCGTTGAGACGGGAGAGCGGAATGTGCCCGTTAAACAATATGAAAAGAATATCGCCAAATATGTCATGATGCCGGGCAACGCCAAGCGGCGCCATCCGATCGTGGAGGAGCGCACAAAAGCCCTGCGGGAGTATGCGGAGACATCTCCTCTCAACCGTGTTGAGATGGGCGGGACGCAGCTGGGCATCATCACCTCATCCACCAGCTATCAGTATGTGAAGGAGGTCTTCGGGGACAGCGTGAGCGTGCTCAAGCTCGGGATCGTCAATCCGCTTCCCGAAAAGCTGATCCTTGATTTTGCCGCCAAGGTTGAAAAGCTGGCGGTGGTCGAGGAGCTGGATCCCATCATTGAGGAGCATGTGCGTCGTCTGGGCCTGGCCGTTACGGGCAAGGACGTGCTGCCCATGATCGATGAATTCTCTCAGAATCTGCTGGCGAAGGCTCTGGGCGGAGAGGTCCATACCGGCAGAACTCTGAGTGAACAGGTGCCGGTCCGTCCGCCTGTCATGTGTGCGGGATGTCCGCACCGCGGCCTGTTCTATACGCTGAAAAAGAATAACTGCACCGTTCTGGGCGATATCGGATGTTATACCCTCGGCGCGGTCCAGCCGCTGGGGGCCATGGAGATGACCCTGTGCATGGGCGCTTCCATCGGCGCGCTCCACGGTTTCAACAAGATCCTGGGATCGGAGAGCGAAGGAAAGACGGTAGCCGTCATCGGCGATTCCACCTTTATGCATTCCGGTATGACAGGCCTCGCCAATGTGGCCTACAATCAGTCCAATTCCACTGTGATCATTCTGGACAACTCGATCACCGGCATGACCGGTCATCAGCAGAACCCGACCACAGGCTACAATATCAAGGGCGATCCGGCCGGCAAGATCGATCTGGAGGCCCTGTGCAGAGCCATGGGCTTTGACCGCGTGCGTGTCGTGGATCCGTATGATCTGGCACAGTGCGATCAGGTGCTCAAGGAAGAGCTGGCGGTGGCAGAGCCCTCCGTCATCATTTCCCGCAGGCCCTGTGCGCTGCTCAAGTATGTGAAGCATAAAGCGCCTCTGGCCGTGGACACGGATAAGTGCATCGGCTGCAAATCCTGTATGCGGATCGGATGTCCGGCCATCTCCATGAAGGACGGCAAGGCCCGCGTGGACAATACCCTGTGTGTAGGCTGCGGAGTCTGCAGCCAGCTTTGCAGAAAGGACGCCTTTGTGTCCACCGGAAAGGAGGCCTGAGCAGGATGCAGACAAAGAATATCATGATCGTAGGTGTCGGCGGACGGGGTTCTCTGCTGGCCAGCAAGCTCCTGGGACATCTCCTGCTTTCCCAGGGCTATGATGTAAAGGTTTCTGAGGTGCACGGCATGTCCCAGCGCGGCGGCAGCGTCGTGACCTATGTCCGATATGGCGACAGGGTTTATTCTCCCGTGATTAATCAGGGAGAAGCGGATTATATCGTGTCCTTTGAGCTGCTGGAGGCCGCCAGATGGCTGCCTTATCTGAAGGAGGACGGCCAGATCGTCACCAACACCCAGCAGATCGACCCGATGCCCGTCATCACCGGTGCGGCGCAGTATCCGGAGGATCTGGTGGAAAAGATGAAAGCCGCCGGCGCAAAGGTGGACGCCCTGGACTGCCTGGCGCTGGCCGAGGAGGCTGGATCGGCCAAGGCCGTCAACATCGTGCTGCTGGGCAGACTTTCCCATTATTTCGACCTGCCCGAGGAGGCGTGGATGGCTTCGCTGGAGGCAAATGTTCCCGCAAAATTCCTTGAGATGAACAAAAAGGCTTTTGCGCTGGGAAAGAATGCATAAATAAATAGTAACTGTGGATGAGTATCAGGAAAGAAAAAGAAAGGCAACAAAGTGGAAAGATACTATCAGCCGGAAATCGAATGTGCATCTCGTGAGACGATCAAGGCCCTGCAGGATGAGCGCCTGGTAAAACAGGTACAGCATGTGTGGGACAACGTACCGTATTATCGCAAAAAAATGGAAGAAAAGGGTGTGACGCCTGCAGATATCAAATCCACAGATGATCTGCACAAGCTTCCCTTCCTGTCAAAGCATGACCTCAGGGAGGCATATCCCTATGGTCTGGTCGGGAAACCGCTCAAGGAGTGTGTGCGTATTCAGTCTACCTCCGGTACGACCGGCAAGCGCGTCGTCGCTTTTTATACGCAGCATGACATTGACCTCTGGGAGGACTGCTGTGCCAGAGCAATCGTGGCAGCAGGCGGGACAGACGAGGATGTCTGCCAGGTATCCTATGGATACGGACTCTTTACAGGCGGCCCGGGACTCAATGGCGGCTCACACAAGGTGGGATGCCTGACCGTTCCGACCAGCTCCGGCAATACGGACCGGCAGATCATGTTCATTCAGGATCTGTCCACGACGATTCTCTGCTGCACGCCCAGCTATGCCGCTTACCTCGCCGAGAGGATGAAGGAAATGGGACTTGGACCCGACGACATTCCTCTTAAGGCCGGTATCTTTGGCGCTGAGGCATGGAGTGAGGAGATGCGCCGGGATATCGAGGCAACGATGGGCATCAAGGCCTTTGATATCTATGGCCTGACTGAGCTGTCCGGTCCCGGTGTGGCCTTTGAGTGCTCCGCCCAGCAGGGCATGCATATCAATGAGGATCATTTCATCGCCGAGATCATCGATCCTGATACAGAAGAAGTGCTTCCCGAAGGCTCACAGGGCGAGCTTGTATTCACGGCGCTCGACAAGGAAGCCTTCCCGATGATGCGTTATCGCACCCGCGACATCTGCACCCTGACCCGGGAGAAATGCTCCTGCGGCCGTACCCATGTGCGCATGGCGAAGCCGAAAGGACGTTCCGACGACATGCTGATCATCCGCGGCGTCAACGTCTTCCCGAGCCAGATCGAGACCGTGCTGCTCAACCATGGCTATGCGGCCAATTACCAGATCATCGTGGACCGCGTCAACAATACCGATACGCTCGACGTACAGGTTGAGATGACTCCCGAGATGTTCACCGATAACCTGGGTGAGATCGAAGGCAGGCAGAAGGATCTGGTGGACGGCCTTAAGTCCATGCTCGGCCTCAAGGCCAAGGTCACCCTCGTTGCACCCAAGACCATTACACGCAGCGAAGGCAAGGCTGTCCGCGTCATTGACCGCAGAAAGATCTGAGAAAAAAAGTGACTGTAAAGCCATGGATCCGTATTTCCCGGAATGCATGGCTTTTCGGCAAAACAAAGGAAAAAAGAATGGAGGTGTCCCATGAGCATCAAACAGATTTCCGTATTTCTGGAAAATAAACCCGGCACCCTGAATCGCATGACCGCAGCCCTGTCCGAAGGCAGGGTGGACATGCGTGCCCTTTCTGTGGCCGAGACCAAAGACTTTGGCATCGCCCGCATGATCGTGGATGATGTTTTTAATGCGATGAACGTTCTCAAAGAGGCGGATTTTGTCGCCAGCCTGACTCCGGTCCTCGCCTACGAGATCCCGGATGAGACAGGCGGGCTTAATAAACTGCTCGGTTATTTCACTGACGCTCAGGTAAATATCGAATATATGTACGCCTTCCTCGGAGGAAAAGACGCCAAGCATGCGTATATGATCTTCCGCGTTGCGGATACGAAAGCGGCTGAAGCGGCGCTGGCGGGCAAAGGCCTTAAAGCGGTGTCGCAGGAGGAGATCGCGCTGATCTAAATGAGTCAGGGGGACAGGTTCCTTGACTCATTGGATATGATGCCGGATGTGTTTATTTGGATATCCGGACGCCGGGCAGTCTAAAGTTGTGAGGCGGGCGGCGCCGGATGTATCCCCCGGTGTGACCACGAAAAAAAACGCTCGAGCCCTTTCCGCTGGCTCTCTAA
>JAFWDX010000427.1 GCA_017515945.1 Blautia sp.
CACATAAGACTGCACAAACCCGCTGCCGGTTTCAGCAGCTACAGCTTCAGCGATCAGTTCCGCGCTGGAGAGCGTGGCAGTTCCCTTATATGGACTGTCACGAAGCACCATACCGAATTCGGCAAGGGAAATGGCCAGAGCCGTATTCTCGTCGGGGATCTCCGCGAAATCCTCCGCCATGACCGGCTTCTCCACCAGCATGCTCGCGGCGCCGGTTCTCCCGCTGCCGGTCTCCTTGTAGCGGACAGCTACATTACACAGATCCGTGACATTGCCGGAGGCTTCTGTTTTGCTGTATTTGAGCTCCTGCACGTCCGCTTCCGGATCACCGTCCGGGAGCACCACCTCATACAGGGCTGTAACGGATTTGCCTGCGCCGACTTCCCCGGCGTCCACCTGGTCATTGTTGAAATCCTCCGCGTTCAGTATACGGCTTTCATAACCGATCAGGCGATATTCCTTTATCAGGGCAGGATTGAATTCCACCTGGATCTTCACATCATCCGCGATAGGGATAAGTGTGCTGTCGCTTTCCTGTACGAGCGCTTTTTTTGCGTCCGCCATGTCTCCTATGTAGTGATAGTTGCCGTTGCCGTTTTCCGCCATCACTTCCATTTTGTTATCTTTAAGATTCTCTGACCCATACCCCAGAATGGTGAGATAGACTCCCTTCTTCCGACCCTCTTCCACGATCTCTTTGAGCTGTGATTCACTGGTCTTTCCGATGTTGAAATCACCGTCAGTCGCAATGATCACACGGTTGACGCCATTTTCGATCAGGCTTTTTTCCGCCATGTCGTAGGCGGTATTCAGACCCAGAGCCCCGTTTGTACCGCCTCCCGCGCTGAAGAGCGTGGCAGCCAGTCCTTCATAGATCTGCTCCTTCTGTCCGCAGCTCACGTTCTCAAGGACAACACCGTTTCCGGAGGCGTAATAGATCAGGGAGATCGTATCGCTGTCATCGAAATTCTCCAGCATATCCGCGTAAGCGCTTAATGCCAGAGGGAGTTTGTTGAGGATCATCATAGAGCCGGAGACGTCCGTCACCAGGACAAAATTGGTGTCCGGCTTTTCCGTAAGGTCGTCTGCCCGGATGCCGATCCGGACCAGTCTGTGATCGGCCTGCCATGGACAGGAGGTATACGCTGTAGAGATCAGGAAGGGTTCATCCGAAACGCGGTCAGCGCTGTAATCATAATTGAAATAATTGATCAGCTCTTCTGTCTTTACCTCGTCTTTATCGAGCGGGAAACCGTCAAGGATATCATATTTAACCTTGGTATAAGCCGCTGTATCCACGTCGATGGAAAAGGTGGAAAGCGGAGACACAGATACAGACTTAAACGGATTTTCAGCAATCTCATTATACTCTGCGGTTGAAAACGTCTCTTCAGTCTGCGGCAGGGGCTCGCCAACAGGCGCAGGCAGAGGATCATCGAAAGGCTCAGTCAGAGGACCATCGGCAGTCTCATAAGCCTCCTCGGCAGAATAAACGCCGAAAAGTGCCGTGTCATCCTCTGAATCAAATGTGTATGAACTGTCCGCATAGTCCATGCCTGACTCGGCCGCATAGTCCATGCCTGAACCGGCCGCGTAGTCCACACCATTATAACCAACGGCGAAGCCATCCTCATCATAGATTTCGTACGGCTCCTCCTTCGGGAGCATTTCCGGATGCTCCTCCTCATATCTCCGGATGTACACAGACAATTCATCCCAGAGTTTTGCAGACAGATTGTCAGCGTAGAGCGCACTGGCCAGGAGATACCGGTCCAGCAAGTCCTGCGGGCATATCTCCTCCTGCGCCGCTATTGAAAGGATCTGGCTGTTATAATCCCACGGCTCCGAATTCTCAAGGTCCTCATAAGCGGCTTTCAGGACAGCCTCTTTGAAATTTTCATTCATGGAATCAATAACAGCCTGTTCTTCTTCGGCGGTCAGGTTGGAATACCATGAGCTCCTTGTCCGGGCTTCAGCCTCTGTGTTAAAAGATGTCAGGCTGTCCGCCACTTCATCATGCCGTGCAAACGCCTCCTGCAGAGCATTGCCTGACTGATCCTCCGGAGCGCTGGCCGAAGCAGTGTAAACGGAAACCATATTGACCGCAAGTATGCCGGCCAGAAACAAACTGAAAAAGCGCCGTTTTCTCTTCATACTCTTCCCCTCCTTCTCAAATCCTGTTCACAATTCCCAAAAAGACCGGCATCCCGCTTTCAGTATCGATGATCGCATAAACAAAGGGTCTGTTCAGATACACCTTTTTCTTCAGAATATCTCTGGGAGGATAAGCTGCGGAGCACTCAACGACTATGGCTGTAGCTGCCGCCGCTTCAGTTCCTTCTTTCGTAAGCTCTATGTGTGTCTTGTGCAGAACCTGGTCAATGCGGAGAGGATCCTTAGACATTCCGGATAAATCTGCCTGCGAGGTGAATGCCTTTTTTATGCCCATCCGCTGCAAGGCTTCATTCAGAGTAATGTCATAATCATAACTGAAAGCCGGGACCCGCGTATAGACCTTCACATTCTGCCGGATCCTGTTTTTGTAGCCCTGGATAAAATCTCTGCCGGTAAGCTGCTTCAGATATTTTTTTACGCTCATGCCTTTTGGCGGAAGAAGGGCCATAAATGCGGTCCTGCCGCCGCTGTAGGGCTTTACGTATCCTTTTGCCCCACAAATCTCCACATACTCATCTTCCGTTTTTTCAAACATTTCGACTTTCTGCGTCCCGCCATCGGCCATCGTAAACTTACGGGTATTACTGATGACATAAGGATCCATCCAGGCGCCTTTAAAATAGACGGCATTGATCAGGATCACTCTGGTCTCCTCACTCAGACGGTCAATGATGTCCGGAATCTTTCCGTTTGTATTCCGGTTCACCCAGTCATTCATCTCCCGGACGGTATCCGGCGTGAAAGGTGCTGCGCACACTTCTGCGCCAAAGGTTTTTTTGAGTCTGTTGCGATAGGCTTTTTTCAGCCGTATGCTGCCCTTTTTATACCAGACCGAATTTACATTTTTGTATACAAAGCGATCTGTGCTGCCCAGACGTTTATGAAGCCGGGACAGGAAACGAGTGGATGTGGTGACCGGAACCTGCCCCAGCACCTTTTCCATCTCCGAAAGGGTGCTGCCGGCAGCACCATTCTCGACCATGTTCATCGCGGTGAGGATGGAATCCGGGGAAATCAGGATATTCTCCCTGGTACCGGATGTCCGTGCCGCCTCATAAAGCAAACGGATCGAAGTATCCGTCATCGACTCCGTCACAGAAGCAGCCGCAGGCAAGGCTCCTGCCAGAGTCAGGAGCAGCAGCAAAACACCCGTCAGTACCAGACGGTTCATAATAGTGAACAGGGCTGGAATTTTACTTTTCATCTGTTATTATGCCTCCTTGAAGCTATTTGCGTATAAATTTGCCTTCTGTTTTCAAATTTTTCAATCAACAATATGTATTTTATCACACACTCCATACAAGGTCAAACATATAAATGCATAAATGGGATCCGGCCCCCACTTATGGAGGGCCAGACCCCATTTATCCACCTATGTTCAGGCAATCTTCCCGATTATATCCAACAGTCCCGCCACGTCTGTAGTAAGCACCAGATCATAATCCCTGCTGTTTCCGTTCAGTCTGATCTCCAGCGATTTATCCGCACCTCTCTCGAGCACCTGCAGGTCGTCAGCGGAGACGGGGATATCCGCAGTTTCCTCTACCTTTGTCCCGGAGAGGCCGCCGGTCAGCTCCGCACCTGTCAGTTTTGCGACTGCGTTGCCGGCTTTCAGGGTCAGCGCCTGTACATATGGACGGTAGGCGCCGATACTCTGCACGCGGATCACTGGTGTAAGGCTGATCATGCCGGTATTTTCACGTTTCACTCTTACGGCCGGTTTAACCGTGATGGAGATGTTATCCACCGGGCGGCTTTCATCGGTATATGTGGCCAGGATCGTTTTGTCTGTGATGTAACCAAAGCCTTCGTATGCATCAAATTCAAAGTCCCATACCGGATCGGTAAATTTCTCCAGGAAGGCAGGATCCTCTGCATCCTCCAGGATCTCTTCAAACTTGTATTCCACGCTGTAAACCGGCGGATACGGAACCTTCAGTCTCTTCTTTCCTTCCGCTTTTTCCTGCAGATAAAGCCAGGTGATCAGATCCAGCGTTCCGGTGGCTTCCAGATCATTTGCCTGCTGGAAGGAACTGACGCCAGTGGCGGTGGCCGGGCCATACATGCCATCGGCAGCTCCGGTCAGGAATTCCAGTTTAGCCAGTGCTTCCTGGGCAATGGTCACAGGGGTTCCGTTCGAACCCTGACGCAGATCCTGCCAGCCGGTCACAGCCGGTACTTTTTTGAGGGAGAATGACGGAACCAGTTCCTTGATCTCCTCCTCCGGAACAAATCCCTGAATCCATTTTACTGCGGGAGCCTCCGGCTGCTGACCGTTTTCATTTTCCTCAGTACCGGCCGGCTCTGCAGGTACAGCTTCTGCTGTACCCTCTGCAGGCGCGGCTTCTGTTGCTTCTGGTGCAGTTTCTGCCGTTTCTTCTCCAGGTGCAGCTTCTGCTGCTACTTCTGCAGGCACGGCTTCTGCCGCTTCTGCTGTACCCTCTGCAGACGCAGCTTCTCCCGTCTCCTCTGCCGGGGCTGCTTCCTCGCCGGCGTCCGTTCCTGGTTCCGTATCTGTATCTGCTTCAGTGTCTGTATCTGCCACAGCATCTGCCTCAGCCCCGGATTCCACGGCTGTATCTGATGGTGCTTCAGATGCTTCCGGCTCTGAAGCCGCTTCTACTGCCGGATCCTCTCCTCCTGCCGTTGTGGTTTTCCCGGGGAGCATCACCGCTACATAGACCGGCGTGCCGTCTCCCTCCTGAACCGTTCCCAGGATATGCATCGCGGATATGGTATACAGCTCCGGAAGGATCTCCTCTTCCCCTTCCTTTGGCTGTACATATGTCCCATACACATGTATGGACGGCTTCTCGCCCTTAAAAGTTACAGACTGCGCCGAAACGCTTCCGATCGTCAGTGTCGTCATAAGCATCGCAGCAATTGTTCCCGTAAAAATTTTGCCAAAACAGACTCTTTTCTTCATTTCGATCGAACTCCTTTTATAACACACAGGGGATGGTCCCCTGTGCGGCATTTTGCGATTGTATTCCCGTGGTTACTTCGTCTCCGTCTTTACCAGCTGATCACTTGCATTCAGGTAGTTCCGTGTGGTTGTTCCGTCTGTATTCTTTATGATCTCTACATGGTTATATCCGCCCTTCAGCGTGACGGGCTCTCCGTTCAGGTCAAGATACGCTTCTCCGGTCTGTACATTCTTTTCATCATAGTATTGCATCAGGATATGATACCCGGATTTGATGGTCACCGGCTTTCCTTCCGTGTCGAAATAGGCCGTCCGCGCGGAGCCATCTTCCAGATACTCTTTGGTAAAGATGCTGTAGCCCTGTGAGAGCATGACCGGCGCGCCCTTCGTATCATATACGCATTGCCGGATCAGACGTCCCTCGTCGTCGTATTCCATCTTTTTGGAGGCGTACCCGGCCTTCAGGAGCACGGGTGAACCGGAAAGATCATAATAGGATTCTTCTGTCTGTTTTTTTGCACTGTTCCAGGCTTTTCTGACCGTCGCATAGCCTTTTTTCTGCACAAAGATCTGGGTTCCCGCAGTATCGTAATAGCTTTCGCTGATCACATTGCCGGCCTCGTCATATTCATCCGTCAGGATGGCATATCCGTCAGGCTGGGCAACCGGCTCGTCGTTGATGTCCAGATATTCTGTGCGGATGGCACGATTGGCATCGTTGTAGGTTTTTCTTACAGTGGCGTAAGCAGATTTTCCCTGGAGGATCTGTTTTCCGGAGACATCGTACCATTTTTCCAGCACAATGTTGCCGGCATCATCGTAAACATCGGTCACAATGGCATATCCGGACGTGGTCATCACCAGCTGCCCCTCGGTATCCAGATATTCCGTGCGGGTCGGTTTGGACTGGGGGCCGTATTCCTTACGGAGCGCATGATAGCCCTGCTTCAGCGTGGCCGGCTCTCCCTTTTCATCAAACCAGGCCTCATAAACAGCACAGCCCTTCTCATCATACTCCCTCGTAACGGTGGCAAAACCGCCGATCATCATCGGCTGGCCGTCGGCGTCCATATAGGTTTCCTGCACCGCTTTTTTATGATCGTTGAACGATTTCTGAATATAGGCATATCCCTTTGCGTCAGAAACGATCTGCCCCTCCGCGTCATAATGGAGCTCCGTGGTTACATTCCCATAGGCATCGTAAGTACGGACGATCTGCGCATTTCCTTTCACCTCGACAGGATTCCCGTCTTTGTCAAAATAGGCTGTAAGGATCTCGCGGTTGTTCTCATCGTAATCATGCCGGACGATCGCATAGCCCTTTTCCGTATTGTCTGCAGGCTGATCATCCTGGTCAAGATAAGTTTCCAGCGTCTTCTTCTTAGCCTGATTATATTCCGCTGTATAGGCACTGTAGCCGCCCGGAATTCTGATCGGCTTACCATCCTTCCCCATATAGGATTCACGGGTAACGTTCCCGTTTTCATCATATTCACGCCGGATAGACGCATATCCTTTTGCAGCTACAACAGGATTATTCTCCTCATCGAAATACTGTTCAGATATTTTGTGCTTCGTACCGTCATATTCATTTTTCACGCAGTGGTAGCCGTTTTCGCCAAGGGTCGGCGCGTCATCCACATCATAATAGGACTCAGAGATGATGTTTTTATACACGTCGAACTCCCGCACCATATGGGCGGCATTGCCTGCTTTGACGAGGTTTCCTTCCAGGTCATAGTACCAGGTATCCGTAATGTTCCAGTCTTCATCATAGCCATACCTGAGCTCTGCAGCGCCTTTTATCGTCTGTGCCGCATTCCCATCCACGTCGTAGTAAGTGTCGGTTAGCTTATGCTTCGCCTCATCAAAGGTGCTCCGGACCTGATGGATTCCGTCTGGTGTAAGAATCGGTTCATCATTTACGCCATAATAAGATTCGGAAACAATGTTTTTATCCTGATCAAACTCACGTACCAGATGCGCCGCTTTATCCACCTTGACCGGGTTTCCGGCCAGATCATAATAGAATGTATCCGACGCATTCCATGCATCGTCGTAAGCATATCTGATCACAGCACAGCCCTTCGTCGACTGAACCGGCTCGCCGTTCGCATTGTAATACTCGTCCGTCAGTTTATGCTTCATGTCATCATAGGTTCTCCGGACAAGATGGTATCCCTCTGCCGAGAGAAGCGGTTCATCTCCCGCGCCGAAATACGATTCGGAAATAATGTTCCTGTCCTCATCGTACTCACGAACCATATGCACAGCATTTCCGGATTTGACCGGATTCCCTTCTATATCATAATACCAGGTGTCGCGCACATTCCATGCTTCATCAAAGCCATACTTCATTACGGCATATCCCTTGGTGGTCATGACCGGGGCATCGTCTGTACCATAGAATGCATCCGAAAGCTTATGCTTCAGGTCATCATATGTCCTCTCTACACGGTGATAGCCTTCCGCCGTGACGATCGGCTCATCCTCTTCGCCGAAATAAGCCTCTGATATGATGTTCTTATCTTTGTCAAATGCGCGGACCATATGTGCATAGTTGCCTGCTTTGACGAGGTTTCCTTCCAGGTCATAGTTCCAGGTGTCCGTTACATTCCAGGCTTCGTCGTAGGCGTATCTGAGTTCGGCGTAGCCGGCAGGAATCTGAGCCGGCTCTCCGTCCAGACCATAGTACATATCTGAAAGCTTATGCTTTGTCTCATCGAAGGTACTCCTGAACCCATGCACACCCGCCGTTGATGTCACCGGCTCATCATTTATGCCATAATAGAATTCCGAGACGATGTTCCTGTCCTCGTCGAACTCCCGGACAAGATGGGCGGCATTGCCGGATATGACCGGATCTCCATTGAGATCATAATACCAGGTGTCACTCACATTCCATGCAGGATCATACCCGTATCTGATCACGGCATAACCCTTCGTCGTCTGAATCGGATTGCCGTCGATGCCATAATATTCATCAGAGAGTTTATGCTTCAGATCGTCATAGGTTCTCTCAACACGATGCCAGCCGTCCGCTGCCGTGACTGCCGGTTCATCGTTTTCGTCAAAGTAAGACTCAGAGATGATGTTTTTGTCTTCATCATATTCCCGGACCATGTGGGCATAGTTGCCTGCTTTGACGAGGTTTCCTTCCAGGTCATAGTTCCAGGTGTCCGTTAC
>JAFWDX010000428.1 GCA_017515945.1 Blautia sp.
AATTTCCTGTCGATCTCCAGGGTAGATTCCAGAGGCCGGAAGCTCAGGCCGGTATGATAAGTCTCATTTTTGGCGAACAGAACGGAAAATTTGTGGAACAGGGGTTCACCGGGAACGGGTTCGATCTCCAGCTCCATGTCAACCATGCGGCCGGATATGCCCTCCAGCTTTTGCTCACCGGAAATAAGCACATTCTCATATGATACTTCGCCGGTACGCAGGGATTCCAGCTCCTGTACAGGTCTCTGGCACAGACGGCCTCCTCTGAGGAACAACTCCCTGGGAAGGCTCATCTGCCCGGCCCAGGGCTCTTTGGGCTCCCTCATGGCGCAGGCATCCCAGTTCTGCATCCATCCGATCATGACCCGCCGGCCGTCCGGAGTCAAGATGGTCTGTGGCGCATAGAAATCGATACCGTAATCAATGGCCTGGTCCGTTTCTTCCGTAAAAGTCAGGGTCTGCTCGTCAAATTCCCCTGTCAGGCACAGCGTACCGTTCCCATTGTGGTATTCAAAACCTTGGGGAAGCATATCCTGAGGACTGGTCAGCAGGACCCATTTCCCGTCCAGCCTGAAAAAGTCCGGACACTCCCACATTTTTCCAAAACGCCCGCCGTTCACGGCGAGGGGCTTTACATATTCCCAGTGCAGACAGTCTGCACTCCTGTAGAGCAGGATCTGCCCGCTTCCGTCGGCGGGCCGGTTTCCCAGGAGGGCCAGATAAGTCCCATCCGGCTGCTTCAGGATTTTAGGATCTCTGAAATCATACCGGCTTCCGCCTTCAGGCAGGTCCGCTTCATCAAGGACGGGATTTCCCTCGTATTTTTCGTAGTTGATCCCGTCGCCGATGGCGATATTCTGGGTCTGCACCTCCCGCCTGGTCCCTCCGGAGCCGGCCTCCAGCCGGACACCTGTGTACATGAGCAGGTGCCGGCCGTCCTCCAGTTCCATGGCACTTCCGGAAAAGCACCCGTCATAATCATATAGCTGGTCCGGAGCCAGGGCGGCAGGCAGATATTCCCAATGGAGCAGATCTGTGCTGACGGCGTGTCCCCAGTGCATGCTGTTCCATTTGGAATCGTACGGATAATACTGGTAAAACATATGATATTTGCCCTGGTAAATACCGAAACCGTTGGGATCGTTCATCCAGCCGACCCTCGGAACCAGATGGAAGGAGGGCCGGTCGTCGGATGAGATCCTTTTTTCGAAAGCTTCTTCGTATTTTCTCGCTTCTAATAAGGCCTGACTGATCTTCATGGGTACAGCCTTATTCCGCCTCCACATAGCGGTCATAGGCATCCTGGTAAACCTGCAGGAGCTCCTCCAGTCCGCAGCCGTAGATCAGGGAATCCTTGTATTCCGCCCATTCATCGTCGCTGGGGCCGCCGTTCTTGATCCAGAGACCTTCGTTTTCGGAGACCGTGTTCTCAAAGTCGGTCTTGTAGAAGTCGATGGTATCCAGCTCCTCCGCGGTAAACACGCAGTCGATGGGATAGACGGATGTATCGGAGACATAAGGCATCCAGAATTCATACAGATCTGTCAGACGCTCGATGGCACGATCCTCCATCTTAAAGGTGGTCATGTAATAATCGGAAAGGATCAGCTTCGGACCTGCAACCTCGTTTTCTCCCTTCAGCTCTCCGGCGCCTTTGCCGAATTTTTCCTTTGCTTCATCCTCGGTGATGGAAAGCCATACGCCGTCTTCATCCTGCTCGGTAAAGTACACGCCGATGGGACCGTACTGCAGCTGCATGACGATTTCCGGATCATACCACTGGTCAAAGAATTTCAGCAGGTTCGCAGGGCTTTCGCACTCGCTGGTGATGCTCAGCTGGCCGCTGTTGGTGGCGCCGCCTGTACGCAGGGTGACATTGTGAGTGCCATCGGGGCCGTCCAGGACAGGCAGGAACACATAATCGGAGGCATACTCGCCCATCAGCTCCTCGATGTACCACCAGGTGGAAACGCCCACATAACCCTGGGAGCATTTGGAAATGAGCTGTGTATCGCTCTGGGAGAACATTTCCACATCCATGAGGCCTTCCGCGTACCAGTCATGGAAATAAGTGAGGGCGGCGCGGTATTCGTCGTTGTCACAGACGAAATCAACGGTTCCGTCGGCGGTCAGCACCAGATCGTTGATGACGTCATTGGGCCAGTTGGTGAAACCGAAGCCCGCGTAAAAGATGTTCTGGCCCCAGCACCACTGATCAAAGCCGGTGCTCATGGGAAGCGTGGATCCGGCGGGGTTCCCGTAGTACTTTGCGCTCATGTCGTTTTCCTTGATGGCGACGAGGGCGTCGTGCAGTTCATCCAGTGTGGTGGGGACCTCAAGGCCGAGATCGTCCAGCCAGGCTTTGTTGATCATGGAGAACTGAGGGATGGAGAAGATGCTGTAATCCTCTTCGGCGCCGATACCGGCTGTTCCCATCTGCTCACCGGCAGGAAGACCGTAGATGCAGCCGTCATCCATGGTAATGGCGCTGCGGATCTCCGGATGCTCCTCCAGGATCTTTGCCAGATTGGGCATATATTCTTCCGTCAGATAGGGAGTGAGGTCGATAAAGGTGCCGTCCTCACCGTAGGTAGTCAGGTTGTAGTTGCTGAATCCGACGCCCATGAAGGCGTCCGGAAGCTCGTTGCCTGCGATCCGGATATTGACCTGCTCGTTCAGGGAATCGCTCATGGTCTCCCAGTTGATCTTGATGCCGGCCTTTTCCTGCATGTCGTTCAGGACAGTATTGTCCTCATAACCCTTGCTGAGGGCGCTCATCCCGCCAAGGATCTTGAACTCGGTCTGAGAAGTGTCGGTGTTTGCTTCGGCCATGGCGGTTGCCGTCATGGCGCTGCCCAGCATAACTGCCGTGAGAAGCATGGCCATTGTCTTTTTGCGGTTTATCATAGTCTTTTTCCTTTCTTCATTTTCAATCAATTTCTGTTCATCTTTTGTCTCACGCACCCCGCATTAAATGCGAGGTGCTGACTGAACAGTTACATAAATTCCTTCATCAGCCCTTTACCGCGCCGGCCATCATTCCTTTTTCAAAATACTTCTGTACAAAAGGATAAATGATCAGCATGGGAGCGGCGGCGACGATAATGGATCCGAATTTGATCATCTCGGTCAGCTTGTTCAGCTCTGCATATCCGCCGGAGATGGTGCTGGCCTGGGCGGCGCTGGCGGAGCTCTTGATCAGGATGTTGCGCAGGATCAGAGGCAGGGGAGCCTTGGCCTGTCCGGGCAGGTAGATCAATGCCGTGAACCAGTCGTTCCAATAGGCGACCATGCTGAAAACGACCATAACGGCCATGATGGGCTTGGAAAGAGGCACGACGACCTTCAGGAAGGTGGTCCATTTGGATGCGCCGTCGATCTCCGCCGCCTCGATCATTTCCGCCGGTATGCTGTGCTCAAAGTAGTTTCGTACGATGATCATATTGCCGACGGCCACACCTCCGGGCAGGAAAAGCGCCCACATGCTGTTGATCAGGCCGGTCTGTTTGACGATCAGGTAGGTGGGGATCAGTCCGCCGCCAAAATACATGGTAATGATAAAGAAGATGCTCAGGAATTTGCGTCCGGGCAGCTCCTTGACACTCAACGGGTAGGCGGAGAGATAGATCATGACTACCGAAAAAATGGTGCCGATCACCGTATACTTAATACTGTTCCAGTAACCGAGCAGGATGCTGTTGTCGGAGAAAACCGCCTTGTAGCCGTCCATGGTGAACTGGCTGGGCCGCAGGAAGG
>JAFWDX010000429.1 GCA_017515945.1 Blautia sp.
TAGTTTGGCTGACTCCGATTCTGCCATTCATCAATGATACGGAAGAAAATATAACATCTATCCTGAATGAATGCGTTCGAGTCGGTGTAAAAGGCATCATTGATTTTGGCATGGGGCTGACACTTAGAGACGGCAACCGGGAATATTATTATGCAGCGCTTGATAAGCATTTTCCGGGGATGAAGGAACGCTACATCAAACGGTATGGAAATGCGTATGAATTGCCAAGTCCCAAAGTCAGGGAACTGACTGAGATATTTCAAAGGATCTGTAAGGCAAACGGGATTCTGTCAAATCCGGAGGATTGTTTCCGGTTTATGAGTGAACTGCCGGATAAATATCCGCAGATGAGTATATTTGATCTATAAAGGAGAAAGCTATTTGAGGAGGTGTAGTCGCTGTGGTTTCGGGATATCTGTTGTTCTTGTGGAAGAAGTGAAAATCGATCTCCGAGGGTGGGGTGCACAAAACAATACCGGGGACTGTTACGCTCCCCGGTACAATAATCATTTCGTATTTACAATTCCTTTATGAAAAAACAGATTTTCCATATCTATTACGTTATTCTTCTGCTGTGATAAATTCCGTACTGACTCCATATTGTCTGGCAACAAACTCGCAATGTTCTAAGGTGGCCGGGACGACCAGCAGGACATTGCCGGTCGTATCATCACATATGCGATAATAAAATAGTATATATGGCTCTTGTGCGGATAATGCCTTGAGGATGAGATTTTAAGGAGAGTCTGGAATCGGATTTCCTGTTCAATGAGGGAGTAGACGGAAAATCAGATATATTTTCTATTTTTTTGAATGTACGAGTATAAAAAGAAAGATAAATATGATATGATGCTAAGTATAGATAAAACGTAACTGTTCAGTCAGCACCTCGCATTTACTGCGAGGTGCGTATGATTAAAGATGAACAGCCAAGGCCACACCGAAGGCGTCCCTTGGGAGGCGCACTTCCAATGCGACAAAGGAGCCTGCGCCTGGCCTCGTAACTGTGAAGGAGCTTGTGACTGAACAGTTACGATAAAACCGCAAAGGAGTGATGAAAATGCTTGTAACCCGGATATTACTGACTGTGTTTTTTAGTGGTACCACTGCGTACGGCATCATAGTGTCTATACTCTTTATGGCCGGCTTATGGATGATGTTTGAGAAATCCGGCATCAGGGGCTGGTGGGCGTTGTTTCCCGGTGCGCGGGAGTACCAGCTGTCGCGCTGCGCCGGACGCGAATCCGATGGGCCTGTGTATTCCGTGTCCTCTGTTGGGATCATCGCGCTGCAGGTGATCCAGCTGATCGATCCCCTTGATTCGGAGATTTTTACGGCCAGAGAGGTCACTATTATCATCAGCCTTGCGGCGTTGCTGCTGGTCTGTTTTATCTATTCTATCCGCGTATATTCCGGTCTGATCGAGGTCTATGGCGTGCGCAAGAGATGGATACTTTTGTGGATAGTGACCGACCTGGCGACCATCCCGGCACTGATCTGGGGGTTCAGCAAAAAGTATCAGCCGGCCTGGAAAGTGGAGGATTTCCGGGAGGAGATGGCGAGACTCGCCAGCCATGGCAGTGCTTCAGTAATGAGCGAAGGATTGACCGTAAATCTGACGGAGCGCAGTGCCGTAGAGTATTTCCGCAGGAAAGTATTGCTGCGTGACATTCATATGGCTATCCCTCAGGGGCATATGGTATTGCTGCTGGGTGGTTCCGGCGCAGGCAAGACCACCTATCTGAACGCGATCAACGGGTATGAAAAGGCCAGGGCAGAAGTTCTCCTGAATGGCACAAACCTGTACAAACACTATAAGAAAATGCAGTATGAAGTGGGCTTCGTGCCTCAGTCGGAGATGATGCGCGGCAAGGATACCGTCCTGCACACGCTGCTGGACGCGGCGAAGCTCAGACTGCCGACAGAGGTCTCCGCCGAGCAGCGCAAAGCCCGTGTCAATGAGGTGATGGAGATCTTCGGCTTGACCCCGGTGAAGAACAATCTTGTGGAGAAGCTTTCCGGCGGCCAGAAAAAGCGTCTTTCCATTTCAATGGAGTTCATCAGCAATCCTTCTCTGTTCATTCTTGATGAGCCGGATTCAGGCCTGGATGGCGTAATGGCACGGGAGCTCTTTGTGCAGCTCCGCAAGATCGCCGATACGGGCAAGATCGTCATCGTCATCACCCACACACCGGATCGTGTGATCGATCTTTTCGATGATGTGATTGTGCTGGCCAAGGACAGCGCACGCACCGGCCGTCTGGCCTTCTATGGCAGTATCGAGGATGCCCGGACCTTCTTCCAGAGGGATAAGATGGAACAGATCGTGAAGTCTGTCAATCGTGTGGAGGAGGGCGGAGATGGCCTTGCCGATGAATTTGTGATGAAGTATGCAAAGGAGGTGGCTTAGCATGGCTGAGATGAATCTCAGAGACAGAGCCCGTCAGATCATCGTCCGCCATCGCGGTCGTGGTGCCCAGATTGGGATCTACCTGGGTAAGATGCTGCGGATGTTTGTCTACCAGAACGACTGGAAGGTGCTGCCCATGGCGGCGCTGATCGCAGGCCTGGTAGGCATGGTGGTCCGGAGACGGCTCTTCCTCACCATGGAGGGGACGCTGATGGGGTCCTTTGCCATGGTCATGGTCTGTATATGGAATGGGTGTTTTAATTCTATCCAGGTCGTTTGCCGTGAGCGGGATGTCATCAAGCGGGAGCATCGCTCCGGTATGCATATCACCTCCTATATCGCCGCCCATATGATCTACCAGGCCCTGTTATGCCTGGCACAGACCGGCGTGACATTGTACATTACATTACTGGTGGGTGTAAAATATCCGTCGGAGGGACTCTTTACTCCCTGGCTGATCGTAGACTTTGGTATTTCCATGTTCCTGATCACCTTTGCCAGCGACATGATGTCCCTTTGGGTAAGCTGTCTGGCCAGGAGCACCACCACGGCAATGACCATCATGCCTTTTGTGCTGATCTTCCAGCTGGTATTCTCCGGCGGTATGCTGACCTTGCCCCCGTGGACAGAGCCTGTGACCCGCTTCACCATATCGAACGCGGCTCTGAAGGTCCTGACTACGCAGGGAGACTACAACAACAAGCCCGTCCTGACCATCTGGAACCAGGTGGAAAAGATGAAGGACAAGGAGGTTTCCGCTACGGTTACACTGGGCCAGGTGCTGGAACTTCTCCAAAAAGAAGACAACCCCACCATCGCCGAGCTGCGGAATACCCGGATCGACCGTATACTCAGCCTGGGAGATGTCAGGGATCTGCTGAGCGCATCTGAATCCTACCAGGCCTTCCGGCAGGAGCATACGCTGGAAGCCATCGGACTCGAACAGCTGATGACGCAGAATGCGGATATACAGGTTTCCCGTGAAGCTACACTGGGTGAGCTGGTGGATTCGCTTCCCGCTCTTTCGGAGGTACAGGCCCATCTGGACGACAGCTATACATTTAAGAGCACCATAGGCAATCTGATCGACCTTATCGGTGAGGAAAAAGCCACAGATATCCTGCAGAACAAGGTGGCAGAATCCAATCGGCTTCCCGTCTATGATAATACCTGGGAGAATATACTGGGATATTGGCTGGATCTTTCCCTGTTCATATTTGTTTTTGCTGCGCTGGCTATAATTACACTGGAGTTCATCGACAAGGACAAGCGATAGAACTGTTTTTCCAGATAATAATAAAGGTAACTGTTCGGCCACAAGCTCCTTCACAGTAACGAAATAATGAAATCTTAGGTTTAACGGAGGGATTAATAATGGGTATTTGTGCTGTACTTCTGAGTATTCTGGCTGTGCTGTGTGCATTGTTTGTCCCGATTCTTTTCGGCACAACAGGCGTTATCATTACCGTAGTGGTGGCCGCAGTGGCGGCCGTACTTGCAATTCTGAAGAGAAAGCAGGATGGAAAAGGCGGCATCCCAGCCATCGTGCTTGCCGTACTGGCTGTCGTCATGGCATTTGGACTGAACAGCTTCTGGTCAGCCAAATTTACAGAATTGCATGACAAGGCTCTGGAATATAATGCAGACAGTCTGTGGGCTCAGGCTTCCGGAGATACCAGCCAGGGGTTGATGGGCATTATCAGCAAGCTCCCCAAGGATGAGGCCAGCCTGAACGCATTGTTGGCAGAAATGAAGGAATTGAGCGATATCAGCGAACAATAAAGAAATAGAGTTTGTAACTGAACAGTTACCGGAGTTATACAGAATTTGATCTGTGAGTCAAAAGCCAGGAGCTATTAAACTCCCGGCTTTTTTATTATACTCCATGGCCTTTTCAAAGCCTGTAATTTCCGGCATTGAATAAATATTCCTGCGAGTGTACAATCATGGTGAGGCAGGATGGCATGACTGCCGCTGCAAAGGAAAAACATATCTGGTTCACAGGCAGCCAGAAGATCGATAAAAGGAGTGTTATTCAGAGTGCATATGGATACAGTAAAAATTAACAATGAACTGCTGGACTTTCTTGACAAAAGCCCGAATGCGTTTTTTGCGGTGCGCAATATGAAGGAGATGCTTGCCAAAGCCGGGTTTACCGCTCTGAAGGAGGGGGAGGAGTGGGACATCCGTCCCGGCGGCTCATACTATGTAACGAGGAATTCTTCTGCGTTGATCGCATTCCGGATACCTGATCAAAAGGGGTTTACCGGTTTTCAGATCATGGCCAGCCACAGCGATTCGCCGGTTTTCCGGATCAAGCCAAATGCCGGGATCACGGTGGATCAGGCATATGTCAGTCTCAATGTTGAGAAATATGGAGGATTGCTTTGCGCGCCATGGTTTGACCGTCCTCTGTCAGTTGCGGGCCGCGTGGTCGTTCAGATGGAAGAAGGCATAGAAACGAGACTTGTCAATATTGACAGGGACCTTCTGATCATCCCGAATCTGGCCATTCACATGAACAGGGAGGTGAATGACGGATATAAATACAATGTCCAGACCGATATGCTGCCGCTGTTTTGCGAAGCCGGAGAGGAGAAGGACAGGTTCGGAAGGCTGATCGCCGAGGAAGCAGGCGTGAGGCCGGAACAGATCCTGGATGCTGATCTGTATCTGTACTGCAGGATGAAGGGGACATACATCGGACCGGACCGGGAGTTTATCGCCAGCGGCCGTCTGGATGACCTGCAGTGTGCGTTTGCCTCCCTTCAGGGAATCCTGCATTCTGTTCCTGGCAGCAGCGTCAGCGTTCACTGTGTCCTTGACAACGAGGAGGTCGGCAGCGGCAGCAAGCAAGGGGCAGCAGGTACTTTTCTGAAGGATACGCTCAGGCGGATCAACCTGGCGCTTGGCGGGAGTGAGGAAGATCTGATGCGCGCCGCAGCCTCGAGCTTTATGCTGTCCGCTGATAATGCCCATGCCGTTCATCCGAATCATAAGGAAAAGACGGATCCTACAAACCGTCCGCTGCTCAATCATGGGATCGTGATAAAATACAGCGCAAATCAGAAATACACGACTGACGCCGTATCCGGAGCGGTATTCAAGGCCATCTGTCAAAAAGCCGGAGTACCGTATCAGACTTTTGTGAACCGTTCTGATATGGCGGGTGGGTCTACACTTGGAAATATTTCACAGAGCCAGGTGTCTCTGAACACTGTGGATATCGGTCTTCCTCAGCTGGCCATGCACTCTCCATATGAGACGGCGGGGGCCAGGGATACAGCTTATCTGGCCCGGGCCGCCCAGGTTTTCTATTCCGGTTCGGTTGTCTTTACATCAGATGGGAAATACCGGCTGGTTTTCTGA
>JAFWDX010000430.1 GCA_017515945.1 Blautia sp.
CCCTGACTCATTTTCGGATCACCTTTGTCAGCAGAGTCACTGAAGCCGCCATCATGATCGCCTCCGTGACCGGCTGTGCCCAGATCATGCCGTTAAAGCCGAACACGTGGTTCAGCAGGAGCAGCAGCGGCACATACAGGAACAGCTGGCGGACCAGCGTGATGCCAAAGGCATATTGGGGTTTGCCCATGGCCTGGAAGGACATTCGGCTCATGGAGACCGCTCCGACGAAGGGCAATATACACATCACCGTACGCAGCACTCGGCTGCCAGTGGCGATGACGGCAGCAGAATCCGTGAACAGACCAATCAGCTGTGGGGCAAAGATCCCGTACACGGCCATGACACACAGCTCCGTGCCGCTGGTTACCAGAACGCCAGCCTTAAGTACGGCCAGCATACGTTCGCGGTTGCCGGCTCCGTAATTGTAGCCCATGATGGGCTGGGTGCCCGCGGCGAAGCCTTGATAAATATAATTGCCCAGAGACAGGATCTTCTGTGCCGCACCCATGGCTGCCACAGTCAGCTCTCCGTACCCCACGGCCAGCTTGTTGTTCACGATATAGGCTGCCGAGGTCAGCAGCGTCTCCAGGGAGGCCGGTACGCCGACCCAGAAGATCTCACGCAGGATTTCTCCGGTGGGCAGCAGGTAGCGCTGAGAAGGCCTTAAAAGCGTCTTTCCGCGCAGATAGAACATAAGGGAAACCAGCATGCCGGCCGCGTTTCCCAGGATCGTGGCGATGGCCGCGCCGCGGATCTCCATGCCCAGGGCAAAGATAAAAAGAGGATCCAGCACGATGTTGACAAGCGTACCGACGATCATCCCGCAGATGGAATACTTCACGGAACCCTCGCTGCGCAGGAGCTGACCAAAGGTGTAATTTCCCATGGTGAACAGACTTCCGGCGAGGATGACCTGGACATACTGGCGTGTATACAGGCTGGTGTTTTCCTGCGCTCCGAGGCCGCGGATGAGGGCGGAGAGAAAAAGCAGTCCCGCAGCCGCGACCAGAAGGCTGTTCAGCACAGTCAGACCAAAGGCCACCGTCAGGGTGTGTTCCGCCTTTTCCCTGTCCCCGGCACCCATACTCCGGGCGATGAGAGAGGAAGCACCGGTGCCGACCATGTTGGAGATGGCGATGGAGATCATCATCACCGGATAGGCCAGGTTCACCGCTGCCAGCTGATAATCATCCCGCATCAGACCGATGAAGTACGTATCCACCAGATTGTAAAGCACCATGATGAACATCCCTGCGATCAGGGGCACGCCCATCTTTACCACCGCCCGGGCCGGTTTTTCCTGGCTCAGGGTGTAGATCCTGCTGTCTTTTGATCCTGCCTGTTTCTTCTCCATGAAAAGTTGACCTTCCTTATAATTGTTACTTACTTGGAAAACTGTAGTTGACCGACATATTCTAACACAGATTACTCTTACCGTATACAATGACGGATTGTAAAACCACCAAAAAGTGGATTAACCCGTTTAGACGCTTAAAGATAGGGGAAAATACGATAAATACAGCTGAGTCGATTAACGAAAAGAATAACACTAACATACGGCTGATAAGTAAATCGGTAAATCAGAAAGTGTCTTTTAAACTAAAATCAGGCTGGACTTTGATCAGCACAAAAACTCCTTACAACTCGTTTTTCGGAGCCAGTGGCACCTCTCTTCGTAATGGGGAAAAAGCTGAGCTATCGAATGAGAATTATTGTATATTTAGACTGAGATATGATAAAACCGGAATGCAGGAAAATGTTATTGTTTATGCATGCCGATAGTAATGAGTCAGGGGGACAGGTCCCG
>JAFWDX010000431.1 GCA_017515945.1 Blautia sp.
GCTATGGTGGACAGCGTGGAAGAGACCCTGGGGCGTGCCGGCTATGAGCCGAAGCAGATCGAAGGCACACGTAATTCCAGCTGGGTGCTGATGGATTACGAGGATGTGATCATCCATATATTTGATGAAGAGAACCGGCTGTTTTATGACCTGGAAAGGATCTGGAGGGACGGTACCGTTCTTGATACAGACAGCTTTCTGAAAGGGGAGGAGCCGGTCCGTCAGAATGAATAGGAGGATTAGGGCTTTTGTCCGGCGATAAATCCAGACCGGGCTTCCTTTCCGGTCTGCTCGAGCATATCCGCGGTGTCTTTGGATTGAATATCGGTACCATGATCACAGGCGTCCTGATCCTGTATCTGGTTTTCAGCCTGGTGATGTATCTGACATCTGCTCACATAGATACTTATCAGGTGACCAGCGGCCCCCTTTCGCGCAATGAGACGTACACAGGACTGGCTCTGCGGGAGGAATCGGTCGTACGGTCCCAGACAGGAGGCTATATCAGGTATTACGCGCGTGAAGGCAGCAAGATCAATGCCAATGGTGTCGTATACAGCCTCAGCAGTACCCAGTCGCCTCAGACGTCCGTCAAGCTGAGTTCTGAGGATATGGCCAGGATACGCAGTGATATGCAGAGTTTCTCAAAACGATTCGACCCAAGCAGATTCAACACGGCTTACAGCTTTAAATATCAGCTTGAAGGAAATGTACTGCAATATGAGGGAGTTACGGCTGATGTCGTGACATCCCTGACACTGGACCCGGAAAATGCCGCGGAGGTTTTTTCCGATCGGGTATCTGACTCACAGGCCAGTGTCGTATTGCTTGGCAATCAGACACTGTGCAAGTCCGGAGAGGACGGGATCGTCCTGTATTCCAAGGACGGCTATGCGGGAAAACGTCTTGAAGATCTGACGCTGTCTGATTTTAACCAGAACACCTATCATGAAACGGATCTCAAATCCTCTGACATGATCAAGGCCGGAGACGATGTCTATACGATCATCACGGATGAATGGTGGAGTCTGTTGATCCCGCTTACGGAAAAGCAGCTTGTGCATCTGAAAAACCGTGAAACGATCCGTGTCAAATTTCTGAAGGATGATATGACGCAGACCGGGGATTTTTCGGTTGTACAGATCGAAGGAACGAATTTTGGCAAGATCGATTTTAATAAAGGTCTTATCCGGTATGCATCAGACCGTTTTCTTGATATAGAGCTGGTTACGAACAGTGTCAACGGCCTCAAGATTCCTCTGTCGTCCATTGTCACAAAGGAGTTTTATGTCATTCCGGAGTCCTTTTCCGTGGAAAACGGAACAGGCTTTTATCTGGAAGAACGCGGTGCCAATGGCACCACTTCACGAAGGCTGGTTTCCCCCACGATCTATGCCAGGATTTCCGATAATAATACGACATATGTCCCGACAGAGGATACACGTTCCGACAGTACATATCTGTATGTGGATAAAAGCGTATTCAATAAAAATGATGTCCTGGTCATCGGAGATGAGATCGAGGATCATTATGTGATCGGCGATACGGGGATCCTGGAGGGTGTTTACTGTATCAATCAGGGATATGCCGTATTCAGGCGGATCGAAGTCCTTGACCAGAATGAGGAATTCGCCATAGTCGCCAGAGATACGGATTATGGTCTCGTACGATATGATCATATCGTCAGGGATGCAACGAGAGTCAAAGAGCAGGATATTCTTTACTAATACAGCTTGCGCAGTGCTGACATGACAGATGCAAATATTCATAGTTTTTGCGGTTGATACGATTTAAGTGTTGACATTTGCGCAAAAAACATTAATAATATATAAAATGGAAGAACCATCCAAAATAAATGATTGGAGATGGAAGGTAATGAGTGTTTTTGATAAATTTCTGGACGCGATCAAACTGAATGACGATTATGACGATGATGAGCTTCTCGATGATGAAGTCATGGACGAGGATGATTTCCTCTATGACGATGAGCCAAAGCTCCACAAGCGCCTCATAGATCGTTTCACGAGGAAAAGCACATCGCGTGTCCAGGATGACTATGATGAAGATGACTACGAGTCCGAACCCGTCTCCAGGAAATCAACAGTCACCCGGACATCATCTGCAGCCACACAGCCTTCCGCTGCTTCGGCTGCAGCCAAAGAAAGATCAGTTACTCAGACAACATCAGCCACTGCGGCCAGAGCTGAAAAGCCTGCCCGTCAGACTCAGTCTTCGAAGGTGACACCTATGCGTACATCAGCCTCCAGCCGCAGATCTTCTTCCGCTCTGCAGAGCGTTGAGGTCTGTGTCATCCGCCCAAACAATATGGAAAACACCCGTGAGATCGCGGACACCCTGATCCAGGGCGCAACAGTGATCCTCAATCTTGAAGGATTAGATGTGGAACTGGCGCAGCGTATCATTGATTTCACATCAGGTTCATGTTACACATTGGGTGGTACACTTCAGAAAGTGTCCAGTTATATTTTCGTGCTGGGGGCTTCCAATGTGGATATCACCGGTGACCTTCAGAACATCATGGGTGGTAATCTCCCGTCTGTTAAAGCCGGTTATTGAGCACCTTCCCCTTCGGGGGAAGGTTTTTTAATTGGAATATATATGACCAGTAATAACCTGTTCAGTCAGCACCTCGCATTTACTGCGA
>JAFWDX010000432.1 GCA_017515945.1 Blautia sp.
GAACGGTGAATACGGTGTGATCAATGCTGTGCTCACCAGGCTTCATCTGATTCCCTCCTATCAGTCCTGGCTCGGGAATCCCAAAACCGCCATGCTCTGTATCGTGATCGCGGATGTCTGGAAGATGACGCCGCTGGCCATGATCTTCTTTCTGGCCGCGCTGCAGGGAATCGACAAAGAGATCTACGAAGCGGCCAGGGTGGACGGATCCGATGCCTTCAAAAGCTTTTTTGCCATCACCCTGCCGGCACTGCGGCCCACGATCATGGTCATTATCGTGATGCGCACGGTGGAAAAATTTAAAGCCTTTGACATCTTCTATCTGATGACGAGGGGAGGGCCCGCCAACAGCACAAAGACACTCATGTACGATACCTACCTGCAGGCTTTTACCAACCTGAATTATTCCGAGGCAGCCACATACGCCTATCTGATCGCCATGTTCGTGGCCATGATGACGCTGTTCTATGTAAAACTGATGCAAAGGAGGGATGACTGATGTCCGCCCGCAGAAAAAGGATCACAGCTTTATATATGTTTCTCGGCCTGATCCTGGCCATCCTGATCCTGGCGCCCGTGGCATGGATGTTCATGTCCAGTGTCATGCTGCCTGTGGATCTGACGGCCAAGCCTTTGAAGCTGATTCCGGAGACCATCACCTTTGAACGTTACCGTCAGGTTTTTCAGAGTGTGACCACCTCCGACCCGGCCTATGTTTTCAGGATCGCACTGAAAAACAGCTTCATCATCGCCGCCTCCGTCACCGTGCTGAGCCTGCTGATCGGCACTCTGTCTGCATACGCCTTCGCCCGGATCCGGTTCAGAGGAAAAGGCAGCCTGATGCTGCTGATCCTGTTCACATACATGCTGCCTCCGGCGGCGCTGATCATACCGCTTTACCGGATCTATAATTCCCTGGGTCTGCTGGACAGGCGATGGCCTCTGGTCATCCTCTATCTTTCATTCATCATCCCCTTTATCATATGGGTGATGCAGGATTTCTTCGGCTCCATCTCCGCTTCCTTTGAAGAAGCGGCACAGGTGGACGGCGCCACACGGCTCCAGACCCTGTTTTATATCTTTCTCCCGATCGCCCGGCCGGGTGCGATCGCCACAGGAATCCTGGCATTCCTGATGAGCTGGGATGAATTCTTTTACGCGCTGATTTTCACCTCCAGCCTTTCCTCAAAGACGATGACGATCGCCATCGCTGAGTTTAACGGGAAATTCACCATCGATTACGGAATGATCAGCGTGGCAGGCATTCTCGGTTCCGCGATCCCGGTGCTGATCACGGTGATCTTCCAGAAATATATTGTGATGGGAATGACGGCAGGAGGTGTGAAGGGATAAGTCATGGCAGACAGCAAGGCAGTGCAGGCATTTCTGCAAAGACACGGACTGGACGGTACCGGGACAGATCCCGTGCCGGAACTTGAAAAGCTCCTGAAGGAAATGGATGAGGCGTATCACGGAAAAGATCGTTCTGTAAAAATGATACCCTGTTACATAGAAAAATACCGCACACCGAAACAGGAAACACAGGTCACGGTGGTGGATATCGGCGGCACAAATGTGCGCTCGGCTGTAGTGACCATGGGTGCGGACGGCTCCTGCCTGATCGAGGACAGGCGTTCTTTCCCAAGGCCCGGAGGGAGCGAGCCCATGAGTACCGCCCGGTTTTTTGACGAGATCGCGCAGGGGATGCGTGGACAGCTCAATACCGAAAAGCTCGGGATCTGTTTTTCCCTTGCCACGATTCCTCAGCCCGACAAGGACGCAGTGATCGTTGCAGGAGGAAAGCAGATCCGGATCCATGACATGCTGGGCAAAAAAGTCGGGGCCAGCTTTCGGGAAGCAGCCCTCCGGACCGGAGCCGGCAGCGCAGGGGCAGTCGCGGTCGTGAATGACACGGTGGCGGCAACGCTGGGCGGCGCTTCTTTTCACGGCAAAGACGATTTTGCGGAGGACATCGGTTTCATCTATGGCACAGGCGTGAACATCTGCTATGCCGAACCGGACGGCATGCTCGTCAACACGGAAGCCGGCGCCTACAGCGGCTTTCCCGCAGGAGATCTGGACGATGCGTACGACTCCACCCTGATCGACCCCGGCCTGGACCGCTTTGAAAAAATGGTCTCCGGAGGGTATCAGGGCGGCCTTGCCCGTACCATAATGGCAGCTGCTGCCCGGGAGGGATTTCTCACCGGCAAAGCATTCGAAAACAACAAAGAATGGGAGAATCTGGAATCCAGAGACATCAGCGCCTTCTGCAACGCCCCCTCAGGCGGCGGCCGGATTGCCCGGGCCTGCGCCGCAGCCGCTGACAGGGAATTTCTCCTGACCCTGTTCTCTGCCCTGACCAACCGCAGCGCCCGCCTCTGCGGCATTGCGCTCACAGCCGCCATGATAAGGAGCCTCGGCGGAACGGATCCATGCGCTGTCTCCCGTACGCTCCCCCGCTTTCACATCACTGCGGAAGGATCAACCTATCAGAAACAGCATGGATTTGCCGAAAGGCTGGACGTAGAGTTAAAAGCGCTGGCCACACAAAAATATGGATTTCATTATACCATCGAGGTGGTTCCGGACGCTGTCCTGCGCGGGATCGCGGCGGCGTGCCTGGGGTGACTCATCAAGGAACCTGTCCCCTGACTCATGCCAGCTTCGCCGCATAGTCGATCGCATTTACCAGACTGGACGGATCCGCTTTACCCGTCCCGGCCTGGTCAAAGGCCGTGCCGTGGTCGACAGATGCCCGCACGATCGGCAGGCCCAGCGTGATATTTACACCTTCCACGGACTGCCACCGGCCGGCTTCCCGGTCATACACAAAGCCTGTGACCTTCAGGGGAATATGACCCTGATCATGATACATGGCGACAACGATGTCGTACCAGCCGCCTATGGCTTTGGAAAAGATCGTATCCGGAGGTACCGGGCCGTCCACATCGACGCCTTTTTCCCGGGCGGATTCTATGGCCGGCGTGATCTCATCGATCTCTTCCTTTCCAAACAGTCCGTTTTCTCCGCAGTGCGGGTTCAGCCCCGCCACACCTATGCGAGGATGTTCGATCCCCAGATCCCGGCATGCCTGCCAGGCGATCATGATCACCTCCAGCACACGGTCTTTCTTCACCCGGTCGCAGGCCTCACGCAAAGAAACATGGGTGGAAACGTGGACGACTCTCAGGTTTCCATGCGCGAGCATCATCGTATATTTTTTTGTGCCGGTATAGTGTGCATAGATTTCCGTATGGCCGGCAAAGTGGTGCCCGGCCAGATTTATGGCTTCTTTGTTTATTGCGTTGGTAACCGTGCCGTCAATCTCATGATTCATGGCGAGGTCGATCACTTTTTTTACATATTGAAAGGCAGCTTCACCTGCCATCGCACTGACCTGCCCGACAGGCAGGGTCTTTTCATCCACCAGCTTCATGTCGATCACATCGATCGTGCCCGGCCTGAATGCCGCCTCTGCCGGTGTGTTTATGATCCGTATGCCGATATCCCGGCAGCCCGTCAGCTCCCGTGCCTTTTCGAGCATGCAGGCGTCTCCGACCACCAGCGGCCGGCATACCTGATACACAGCAGGATCGGATAATGCTTTCAGCGTGATCTCCGGTCCGATCGAAGACGGATCGCCCATGGTGATCCCCAAAACCGGCCTGTATGTGTTTTCCATAATGCCTCCTGTCAAAGTCGTGCGCAGCTGTTCAGTCACAAGCTCCTTCACAGTTACAAGGCCAGGCGCAGGCTCCTCCCAAAGGACGCCTTCGGTGTTTCATCGCATTGGAAGTGCGCTTCCCGATGAATGCATTTTGTCTGGCCTTGGCTGTTTAGCTGATTAACTTTTATCTCACGCACCTGACATGTATTTAACCCTCTGTCATGATTTTGCGCAGATCCGTGATCAGCGTCTCATCTCCAAAGCCTCCCGATTTACTGATGATCAATCTTTCGCTTCCCGCCGTCTGTATCCTGGAAAGAACAACACCTGGAAACAGTTCGAGCAGGGGAACGATCCTGCGGACTCCGATATGCCTGAGACAAGCCATCAGTGTATCCCCTCCCGTGAGCAGAACAATTCCCTCACGAGACATGATCAATTTCCCAAATGCATCCGCCAGCCTGGCCAGATAAACCTGCCGTTCTGTTTCCGTTCCTGCATCGATACCAGCAGGATCGTCAACCAGCAGCCATTTTTCCGATTGAGGCAGCGTAAGCTCCGGTAAATGCCCGGCCGGCAGATGAACACGGCAGAAGCCGTGCTTTTCCGCATGATCCAGCTGCCGCAGGGTGATCGGGTTTATGCTGCCGCAGATCACCGTCAGGCTGTCCCCCAACTGCGGCAACACCGTACGGCCTGTCTGATGTAGATTGAGCAGTTCCGGTAATATGGATGCGAATCCGGCACAGCCTGCCATTATTTTCAAAGCGCCGATCTCCTTCAGCCTTTCCCCGGCATGTTTCATATCCTGATCGCTCTTTGCGTTAATGACAAGAATTCCTTCTATGCTGCGGATATGATCCGGATCCGTATTGTACAGCGGCGTCTCCGTCTGCGAAGAAAGAACTTCCAGAACATCTGAGGAAGTAACAGGATTAAGCGGATCTTTTCCAAACGCCGATTCCGATACCGGAGTGCCGTCGATATAGTGGGTCCCGTCGACCGTAATACGGTTCATGGCAGGATAGGCCGGTATGAACGAGAGCATTTCCCCTTCGCCTGCGTGCAGAGCGGCAGCCAGCTCCGCCCCGGGATTTCCGCGTAATGCGGAATCTGTCTTTTTATATACATGCGGGATTCCCGCGGCCACACCCTGTGATACGATGCGCAGGACCGTATCATAAGCGTCCTTTGGCGTCATATGCCTCGTTTCCGTTACCACAACCAGAATTTCCGCGGCAGAATCCGTCCATCTCGTTTCTTCTAATCCTTCCATCACAATCTGCACGGAAATCCCCAGCTTTGCGAACTGCACTCCCGTATCCAGTCCGCCCGTAAAATCATCCGCAATGATCAGGAGCTTTGTTTTTGCCATACCTGAAATCCTCGTATACCATAGAGTCTTAATACGTGGAATGCTTTGCTTCCACATATTTAGAACCTCTGCATATACCGCGCGGAAACCATGCACATTTTCCATTTATATGATCGCGCGAGTATAACAGAAAATTAAGAAGGAACGGTAACTGTTCAGTCAGCACCTCGCATTTACTGCGACACCGCAGGCGTGCCTTGGCAGGTGCGTGGAACAAAAGCTCAACAGCCAAGGCCACACCGAAGGCGTCCCTTGGGAGGCGCACTTCCAATGCGACGAAAGGAGCCTGCGCCTGGCCTCGTAACTGTGAAGGAGCTTGTGACTGAACAGTTACAAGGAACGTAACTATGAAAGAGCTTGTGAGTGAACAGTTTCGAAGGAGCTTACCGCATAAGAATCACATATCCTCCAGGAAGCCCTCTTCATCAAACCTCCATTCATAAGGCTCACTCAGGATCTCTATATCCCGGATCGCCCGGATCGAAGAAAGAAGCGGTTCCGATACCTCAAACTCGTTCAGAGAAAGCGTATCCTGTATACGCACGATCCTGGCATTATTATAATCGATCCGCGGACATGTCCGCAAGGCAACACGCAAGGCCTCATAATCATTATTCTGATACATAGGTATTTTAGCCCCGTCGATCATCATGTTCGTTGTAAGGTTCACCCACGTGCTTTCCCAGTCAACGCTGTTGAGACACCGCCTGGTCGTGATGTCAGCCAGCCCCAGACCGCACGCATTGTGATGCGACTGCTCAGACAGTCCCCGTATAAACAGCTTTTTCGTGTGAAAGTCATCCTTAAAGTATGGCATAAACCCGCGGCCTGTGACATTCGGATCCGCGCCTTCCCCGGAAATGTCCTTCCCTATCCTGTCAATAACCAGGACATCAATGTCATCAAATTTAAACCGTGGGAATTGCGCCTTTGCGATCTTCAGAAGCTCTCTGTCGCCCTCCACGATGCTTTCCTTCGGGTATATACGGATCTCAGAAATGTCATCATACGCATTCTGCACGACACCCACGCCAAAAAGGACAGGCATTCTTTCCAGAAAAAGGCCGGCAGCCTTCGGAATATTCTCCGCAAAGGTATCAAAGCCTCTCTTATGCAGACTGGAGCAGCCTTTATGCTTTGCCAGGCCTATCGCCATCATTTTCAGGAGACCGCTCTCATGCTCCCCTTTGAAATCCGTGTGAGGCTTGACCTTATTGTAAAGCACGATCCCATCCGCTTCCGCGGCCAGTTTGTCACAGTATACCGGCGTATTTACCTCGTCATCCAGACAGCCGATCTGCACCACTTCCATGCCCGCGCAGATCGGGACACCGATGCTCTCCGCTGTGATGCCATAGCCGTTTAATATCTCCAGATTCCCTTCTACCGTACCCCCGCCATGGCTGCCCATTGCCGGCACGATAAAAGGATCCGCACCACATTCCTTCAGAACGTCACAGATCGTACGCACGATCAATGCATTATGCGGAATCCCCCTGCTGCCGACCGTCACGGCGATCCTCTTCCCGCGTAAAAGCCCGCCGCAGTCGAGCCTGGAGAATTCGTCCCTTATGCGTTCCTCAATATTGTCTACCTTGTCTCTTGCATACAGCTGCCGCACCCGTACCATGCGTGGGAGTTTTACTTCCTCTATGCCCTGGATCGGGAAATGAATCTCGGGGAAAATAATGTTTACCATTTTGACACCTCGTATGAGTCAGAGGGACAGGTTCCTTGACTCATTTTTCACTGATGAGTCAAGGGGACAGGTTCCTTGACTCATTTTTCACTGATGAGTCAGGTGAGTCAGAAGGACAGGTTCTTTGA